>CAZNUF010000201.1:0-3120 GCA_964576125.1 uncultured Ruminococcus sp.
CATACCGCCAATTTGCAAATAACTTCCGCTGTTCTTCGGCCACGCATCATATTCGCCTGAATCATTAGCGGCTATGCTTTTAATTTGAATATCAATTGAAGTTTCAAGAATTTCAAGCAAATCCTGTCCTGTAACTGTCTTTGTAACAATATAGTTTCCGTAAGGAAGTACGCCGATTATGTCACCGTAAAGAACATCGCCTTGTTTTATTGACGCACGGATTCCGCCTGCGTTTTCAAAGGCAACGTCTGCGCCTGTTTCAAGCAGATATGCATCAGTCACAGCTCTTCCAAGATTTGTTTCACCGATTCTCAAGTGTTCCCAAACGCCGTCAAGTTCGGCAGGCGATGAACCAACAACCTTATTAAGAATAACGCTTTGCTCGTTGTTTATTTGTGCAAGCAGTGATTCGACATTTGAATCGGGTTTAAGCTCGGCACAATCGGAATAATCGGCACTGCTTGTTTTATATTCAAGATTTTCAATTTCGTTATTATAGTTCAAGTCAAAATCAAGTTCAATCAAGCCTGCCTGATAGAGATAATAGCCGTTTTCAATTACAAGTGTCTGCTCACCGTTTGGCGTTGCAACGGTCTGATTAATATTAATATGCTCGTGACCTGCAAGCCACAAATCAACTCCGTCTACCTCTGAAGCAAGCTGTGTGGGATTATAGCAGTGAGTAAGACCTATAATAAGCTGGCATCCCTGCTTTTCAAGATAATCTACAGCCTCGTCGGAATACTTTTTCATATCCGTAAAAACAAGCCCCGAAACATTTGTCGGCGAAGTTTTACTGTAAATTGACGGGTCAATTACACCAAAAACGCCAACCTTTAATGTTTCACCGTTTTTTTCGGTTGTCTTAATAAGAAATTCATCATCAAAAAACTTTGTTCCGTCGTTATTGATTACATTGCCTGTAAGCATCTTAAAATCTTTTACGTCATTTTCATTTGTAATATTTACAAGCTCTTTCAGTCTGTCCTTGCCATAGTTCCAGTCGTGATTGCCTGCTGTCATAGCGTCATAACCGCAAGCACCTGCAAGCTTCGCAATTGACTCGCCCTTAACAAGTGTAGCAATTGACTGACCGTGGAATAAATCACCGGAATCCAGCACAAGGCTCATATCCGAATTCTGAGTATGTTCGTCAATAAGTGTTTTGAGTTTAGAAACTCCGATAATTCCGCCTGATTCATCTTCCGTCACTCTTGAATGAATGTCATTTGTATGAACAATTTTCAGGCAAAATTCGCTTTTATCTTCCGTTACCGAAAAAGCAGAAATGCAGCTGAATACAATCAGCGTGCAGGCTAAAAACGAAGAAATTATTTTTTTCACAATTAATCGTGCCTCCTTTTGAAAAATTATAACATTATTTAATAAACATTTCAAGAATTTTAACAAAATTTTGTATATATTTAAATGAGATTTTAAATAAACTAAAACACTTGACAATTAAAAGAAAAACAAGTAAAATATATACTTGTCAGATAAATACGGAGACGTATCGAAGTGGTCATAACGGGACTGACTCGAAATCAGTTGTACCTTTTGGTACCGTGGGTTCGAATCCCACCGTCTCCGCCAACCGAGTGCCTCGATACGCAGATAGCGTACGGGGCACTTAACTTATATTATATTAAAACGTAATTTTATATAATAGGTTGATTTAAAGTGTGAAAAATGTTAAAATATGTTTGACTAAAACTTACGAAAGGAAATTTAATATGACTAAAACAAATTTTAAATCTCTATCAATTAAGTTTTTAAGCTTAATGTGCGCAATTTCTTTAATTGCATCAATGGCTGTTCTGGGTGGTTGCTCGGGCAGTTCTTCAAGCTCTGAAACTTCTTCAAAGGCAACAGAGGCAGTATCGGAATCTTCGGCTGATGAAAACCTGCTTTCAGGCAAGATTAACGCTGTAATTGACATCAAGGATTACGGTAAAATATCTTTGGAGCTTGATGCTGATACTGCACCTATTACAGTTACAAACTTTGTGAAGCTTGCAAAAGAAGGCTTTTATGACGGACTTACTTTCCACAGAATTATAAAAGGCTTTATGATGCAGGGCGGCGACCCGACAGGTACAGGAGCCGGTGGAAGCGATAAGGAAATCAAGGGCGAATTTGCGCAGAACGGAGTTAAGAACAACATTTCTCACGTAAGAGGTGTAATCTCTATGGCTCGTTCACAGCTTTATGACAGCGCAAGCTCACAGTTCTTTATCGTTCACGAGGACAGCACATTCCTTGACGGGCAGTATGCTGGTTTCGGTCATGTTACAGACGGTATGGATATTGTAGATAAAATCTGCGAGGAAACTCCCGTAACCGATAATAACGGCACTGTTGCAGAGGGCAAAAAGCCTGTTATCAACACAATTACTATCGAAAAATAATATATGAAAATCCTTGTTGACGCTGACGCCTGTCCGGTTGTAAAACAGGTTGAAAAAGTTGCGAAACAATACAATATTCCTTCTGTTTTGCTTTGCGATACGAGCCACATTATGAACACAGATTACAGTGAAGTAAAGATTATCGGCTCGGGGGCAGACGCAGTTGATTTTGCACTTGTAAATATGTGTCAGAAGGGCGATATTACTGTGACACAGGATTACGGCGTTGCGGCTATGGTGCTTTCAAAGGGCGGTTATTGTATTCATCAATCGGGTAAAATTTTTACTGACGATAACATCGGCGGTCTGCTTATGGACAGGCACCTTGCCAAAAAAGCAAGAATGTCCAAAAGTAAAAACCACCTTAAAGGTCCAAAAAAGCGAACACAGGCTGATAATGAAAGATTTGAAGCTTCTTTTGAAAGCTTGATAAAAAGAATATTGAATAAGTAAATAAACGGCTGATTTGAAACTACAACAGTTCAAATCAGCCGTTATTTATTGCTTAAAATCTCATTGTTAGAGAAATACGGTTTTTGTCAGGGTCTACAGATAAAATCTTTACGTTTACAACGTCGCCTACCTTCAGTACTTCTCCGGGATGCTTAATGTATTTATTGCAAATCTGCGAAATATGAACAAGTCCGTCCTGATGGACGCCGATGTCAACAAATGCGCCGAAGTCGATTACATTACGCACTGTTCCCTTAAG
>CAZNUF010000202.1:0-3119 GCA_964576125.1 uncultured Ruminococcus sp.
ATTTGCACAGCCGCAGGCTGGAGGTTTCGTCTGCCAGCATGAAGCTGAACATCATCTGAATTGCCAGAAGCAGGGAATGAAAATCCCACACGATGGTGGGCCGCTCCCATAACTCTATGTGGTAGTTCGGTGCGATTCCTCCGAACGCCGCCATGCCCTGACGGTAAATATCTCTGGTATCTTCGTCCATTTCCTCGTCCTCTTCATAGAACAGGAAGCTGCTCAGGAAAGTGAATGACCAATCCTGAAAGACCTGCTCCAGCCAGTCGTAGCGTTCCGCATAGCCCCGCATAAAGCACATGACCTGTGCCTCCGGCTCCTTGCGGAATGTCATTGCCAGCGCAATCATGGTGCGATCTCCGTTGATATTCCAAAGTGAGTCTTTTCCGTTCTTGAAAAAGTCCGGCTTCTCGAAGGGGAAGAAATAGGAAAGATATTTCTGTGTGTCCATCACTTCCTCCCGGAGAAAATGGTTGGTGGGGAGATAGACAGCTTTGTAGTCGATGAAGGATGGCGTGGTGGGCAGCGCTGTCATCAGACCAAGCAAACCGTATTTGGTGACAAACTCCATAATGGCTTCCCGGATTTTTCGCTTGGAGGAAGTGCGAATCATCAGACCCACATTCAGTGCATCCAGCACCATCTGCTGATACTCTTTCAGGGGATCGTAAATCTTTGGCATGGCGTTGGGTGCCGGGGTGATATAGAATCTGTTGTTCTTATCTTTCTTCCATTCATACCGGTCGTATCTTACCCAGCTGGAGCTGGCGTGTTTGAACAGATCTTTCATGCCGTACACCTCACTTCTTCACCGCCCGCCTGGGCGGCTTTTTCATATTCGGCCAGAAATTCTTTTTCCCTCAGGCTCAGATTGGATTTCCCGTTAAGCTCTGTGTACAGTTCTTTTTGAATTCTGTTCATCAGTCTGGTCATCTTCTTTCGCACATTCCTGTCCGTCTGATTCACAGCTGCCGCATAGGTCTGCGGTGTCCAGTCCCGAACAATCAGGAAGAAGAGCAGCGACTTGTATTCGGCATCCAGTTTCTGAATCATTTGGGAGAGCACAGGGTGCCCGGTTATCTCCCCCAGCTCATAGGGACAGTTGAAAACCACATCCAGGTATCGACCCTGCCGAACAGAAGTGTAATTGGCACTGCACATCCATTCCGGGAATATGCGTCCGTTGTATTTTAGACCATTCTCCAATGTCATATCTCCCCGGATTGGTTCATGATACCGCTCCCTGCGTTCCCGGTTTGCGTCCAGCTTGTCCCAGCAGGATATCACATTTTCAAAGTCCGCTTCTGTACGGGCTGCCTCCTCCAAACGGGTCATGGCTTCTGCCCGAAGCTCCCGCTTCAGCTTTTTTCGTGTGCCTTCCGGCTCCAGCGCGGTTTCCAGATCCTCCACAACCGCCACCTCCCAAAATTTTTTTGAAAATTTTTCTGCGAGTGGTTCCGTTTTCCCCCTCCTGTTTCTCCTATTAGTGAGGGGATAATCCAGACACGCCCCAAAGGGCAATTACCCGTGTCGGAAAGGAGCCATTGCAGGATTACAGCCTTAGAACAAGCGTTCGTATATTCTAACACAGAATCGAACAAAGTGCAATAACAATGAAGGAGCGATCATTTGAATTTTTTGAAACTGTAAAACAATCTGTGGCAACGAATCCGGCAAGCAGGTCAATGGCTTCTGGGAGATACAGGCGCTTGCCTCTCCAATAATCCTCTGATGTGGAAAACATCCATCCCTATCCATCCCAGGCATCCCCGGGGACAGATGGGATGGATGGGGATAGAGGATTGAATACGCCGCACCGGATGGTGCACACTGACCGCTGGGCGTGGTGCATCGTGGCCGGTTGGGATGGTGCATACTGACCGCAGTTCATGGTGCAGTGTTTCCGCTGCAGATAGTGCACGGGACATGGTTTCCTGTATAATGGAATTGCATTGGAAAATGCAAATCTATTATCAGGAGGTTGTCACCATGGCAAACCACAAAGAGATTCTCAGACTAAAAAGTCTGGGGCTGACCCATGCCCAGATCGCGCAAAGCTGCGAATGTGGGCGTAACACGGTCACCAGGACCCTACAGAAAGCTCAAAGCGCCGGGCTTAGCTGGTTACAGGCCCGCAACATGACCGAGGAAGAAATCACCGCAAAGCTCTATCCCAAGGCACCCTACAGCTCAGCATACCAAATGCCAGACTACGAATACATCCACCAGGAGATGCAGAAAAGTGGTGTTACCCTAAGTCTGCTCTGGCAGGAGTACTATTCCCAGTGCCGTGCAAACGGCAAGCTACCATATCAATCCACTCAGTTCAACAAGCATTATGCCAACTTTGTCCACAAAACCAAGGCCACTATGCATGTGGATCACAAGCCGGGCGACACTATGCAGGTAGACTGGGCCGGGCAGACCGGTGGCGTCATCGACACGGATACTGGAGTAATCATTCCGGTATATCTGTTCGTTGCGGTGTTGCCATACAGCGGTTATGCGTATACAGAGGGTTTCCTGGATATGAAGCAGGAAGCCTGGATCAATGCTCATGTCCATGCCTATCAGTATTTTGGAGGGATTACCCGACTCCTGGTGCCGGATAATCTCAAAACCGGAATCACGAAGAACACAAAAGACGAAACGGTAGTCAACAAGACCTACCAGGAAATGGCTGCACATTACGGGACGGCTATTTTACCTGCCAGACCCAGATCTCCCAAAGATAAGGCTGCGGTAGAAGGCACCGTCGGTAATGTATCTACCTGGATTCTGGCCGCATTACGGAATCAGCAGTTCTTCTCCTTAGAGGAAATAAACGAAGCAATATGGGACAAGCTGTATGACTTCAACCATAAGTCCTTCCAAAAGAAAGAGGGCAGCCGTGCAGCTGTGTTTGAGGAAGAAAAGGTATTCCTTTTACCCTTACCCGACTCTGCGTTTGAGGTAGCTGTCTGGAAAGTTGCCACCGTCCAGTACAATTACCACATTTCCGTAGAAAAGCAGAACTACTCTGTTCCATATGAGTATATTCGTCAGAAGGTAGATGTGCGGCTGACATCCCGCACAGTAGAAATCTTCTTCAGCGGCAACCGAATTGCCTCTCATCCGCG
>CAZNUF010000203.1:0-3107 GCA_964576125.1 uncultured Ruminococcus sp.
TCCGATTTTTCCACTCGATTTGCGAGCCGAGGCACTCGGCTAAATTATCGTTTATTTTATCGCCGAAAAACCTATGCATTCTCCGCCTGTGTGCGCCGTTACTGCACTGCCTATTTGAAAGCACCACGACTTATTAAATCCCATTCTGTGTGCCTGACGTTTCAGCGAAAACAACAGACCCCTGTTGATTTTATAGCCGTAACCGATTACGATAAAATCCTTTGACGGTTTATTCCTGCCGACAAAATCCGACATCAGGCTGTCTGCAATTCTGTAAAGACTTCCTCTGTACTTTTTGCCGCTTTCAAGCACTCCGTTTTCAATCGTAATACATGGCTTTATGTTCAGCATTGACGCTCCGAAATGCGCAATTCCCGATATTCTTCCGCCTGCTTTCAGGTACTCAAGGCTGTCGGGGACAAACGAACAGCACACGTTTTTCCTCTGACTGCATATAATAGACACGCACTCGTTAAGCGAATGACTTTTGCCTAATCTGCCGACAATTTCGCACGCCTTTATTATCAGCGCACCGACACCGATTGAGCCGCTTTGGGAATCTATCACCTGCAATCTTGACGGTGGAAACTCCTTTGACGCAATGACTGCGTTCTGATATGAAACAGAAAGCTTTGACGAATAGGCAATATGGATTATCCTGCAATCGGGATATTTTCGGAAAATTTTTCTGAAATGCGCCGAATATTCTCCGAGGTTCGGCGCAGAGGTTACGGGCAGTTTGCCTGACTCTTTAAAAAAGCGTTCTGCCTCTGCTACGTCAAATTCGCCGTCAAAAAACATTTTTCTGCCGAATGTTATGTGCATAGGCAGTATCTCAATGCAGTTCGGAACACTTATCTTCCATGGCAAATCAGAGCCGCTTTCAGTTGAAATAATTATTCTGCTCAAACAATTTCCTCCGTTAAGTAAATGTAAACAAAGCGCCCCCAACCTTTGCGGTTGAGGGTACTTCGGCAATCCGAGAACATCACGGACTGAAATCGGAAACATTTTCCTTAATCACTTACAGCCGCTTTTTGCTACAAAGCTCTGACAGTCTGTGCACTGACAAACCGTCGGGTTTGCCTCGTGAGTACCCACCTTGATTGACTCAAGCGAGCAGAAGTTCTTTGTGCTGTTGTGATTTTTGCAGTTTGTTACGGTGCAGGCAATGCTCTGATTTGCATATGAATTGTCTGTCATTTTTCTTCACCTCATTAAATTTTGTGCGGTATTTCCGCTTGACAATACCGCACATTTCTGCACGGTGCTGTCCATATTATTTTACATAGCTTTAATCAATTTATACGCACCAATTTTAAATTTTATAATAAAATGTATTGAGGTGAATTGCATATGGATGTTCTGTCAGCTGTCATTCTGGTTGTTTTCGCCGTAATCGGCGTTATTTCGGTTGTGCGTGACCTGACGTGCTTTCTGTTCAGATACAAAAACGACAATTCGGTGATGTTTGTCACGCCGATAAACGGAAAGTGCGATGATGCAGAGCTTATTCTGCGAAGTGCTGTCGCAAAAGTCAGATGGGTAAGCCGTGGCAAGCACGATTATGTAATCTGCCTCGACTGTGATATGGACGACGAAACAAAGCAGATTTGCGAAAAGGTCTGTGAGGAATACGGCTTTGCAAAGCTTATGAGCAAAAATGAATTTTTAGAATTGATGAAATAATATTGTAAATTTATTAATCAAAAAACTGCCCCGAAAGCAAATTTCAGGGCAGTTTTATTTTGTAGTGATTGATTTATTTTATGCGCTGTGATAAAATTGATATGAGATTGCAGATGCAAAAAGCTCAAAAATAAAAGTAAAATTACTGCTTTTTGCGGATAAGGATAATCGGAGTTGTCTGCTGTCCCTGACCGCATGGGTTGTCGGCGATAAGTCCGAGAAGTTCCTCCTCCGAAAGAGTAATGTCGGAAGAATAACCGAGAATCTCCTGTCCCAAATCGTTAGCGTCAACTATCATACAGCTCATACCGAGCTTTTCTTTTATTTCATCGCAAACGCCCGATGGATTTTCGGGATTTTCAATGCCGATGTCACGGTATTCGCTCCACACGTGGTCGTAAAAGCCGTCAAGTCCTGCTACGTCCTTTCCTACGATTTCATAGAAAACGCCCTTTTTGCCGAACAGCTTGCAGACTCCGCCTGCAAAGCTTGCCCAAAGGACTTTCAGCAGACCTGCTTTTTCTATTGCATACTGCATTTTTATTGTTTCGCCAACGCCGACGCCTGTGTCGGGATGTGAGGCAAATTTTGAAAGAAACTTTGCCCAGAATCCGATTTTTAAGTCCTCACGCTTTACAACTCTGTTCTGGCAGAGTGCGATAATCTTTTCACTTGAGGAAACGATGTCACCCTCCTGATAAAGCGGAGAAACGTACTTTTTGAAAATTTCAATGTAATCCTCGCCCTGCTTTACAAAATGTGTTTTAATAGCATGGCGCATATATGTAGTGCCGTTTACGGTAATTTCTACATTCTTACCCTCGTTTGCAACAAATTCCATTGCTATAACCTCCAAAGCCTTTGCTTTAATTAACTTCTTTTATTATATATTATTTGGCTTTATTTATCAACTGTAAGTTTTAATATAGAATTTTTTATTTTAAGGAAGATTTTTATGGATAACGAAAATCTGCTACAGCTCGAGGGAGCTGTTGAAAATATAGTTTACCGAAACGAAGAAAACGGCTACACCGTAATTGAAATTTCCGACGGTGACGATTACATAACCGCAGTCGGAATTATGCCACAGGCTAACGTCGGCGATACCGTAAAGCTGACAGGAATTTACACAAATCACCGCAACTACGGCAGGCAGTTTTCTGCGCAAATATGCGAAATCTGCCGTCCTACCGAAAGTGCAGACATTCTCCGTTACCTTTCCTCGGGCGCAATCAAGGGAATCGGTGCGTCTACTGCGCAAAGGCTTGTTTCCGAATTCGGCGAGGCTACTCTTGACGTGATGGAAACACAGCCTGAGCGTGTTGCCTTAATAAAGGGAATTTCCAAAAGCAAGGCTCTTGACTTTGCAAATCAGCTAAAGACCAATACGGGCGTGAGAACGCTTATGCTCTACCTCG
>CAZNUF010000204.1:0-3072 GCA_964576125.1 uncultured Ruminococcus sp.
GCAATATTTGAAGCGGTAATCACCATTGATATTACATAGAAATACTGGTTTGACGAGAAACAGATTGCAAACGAATAGATAATTCCGAGTACAAACAGGCTTGCAAAAAGCGGTTTTGGTTTGTTTTCGCACAGAATATACGACGTAATTCCAATGAAAACCATCGGGAACATAATCGCATTGTAGGTTGAATATGTAAGCTGTGGGAGAAACAGCACATAACAGAATATAACTATTGCTGTTGTCACTATAAGATAAATTGAGCGGTGGGATTTGCGTTTGCGGTCGATTATCATAACAACCATCATTACAAGATAGCTGAACAACGCAATTTTAAAGTGGCTGTGGCAGTTGTATATTGATTTGAAGTACATACCAAACCTTGCCCCAAGTGCAATTTGCGGATGTTCAGGGTCTGTCATAAGATAGGGAAGGTAATTCAAAATTTCCTTAACGCTGACTCTTGTGAGCGCAAAAACTAAAAATACAGCGGCAAGGGCAAATATACCTATGCTGAAAAACAGGAAAGTCCTGCCTGCAAATAACTCGCTTTTAAGAATGAACTTTGTTTCCTTATTTTTGATAAACGTATGAATCAGGACGCATATTCCGTAAAGAATATATGCTACTGCAAGATACGGACAGCAAAGCACTGCTGCGGCAAACGCAACGCCGCTTATAATGAGAGGCAGTTTCTTTTTATAGCTTGCCGTTCCCATTATTACTCCTGCAAGCGTTACAAGGTCAAGCCCCATAGTGTTATAGCTCATAGCCATAATATCATATGGTGTATAAATAAAATAAAGAACCGACGCAAAAACAGAAACATATCCGTATTTTCTTATGCGTGTATAAATAACGATTGAAACGGTTGCGTGGAAGATGATATAAAGCACTCTTGCGGTAAGAATTATTCCCTCGGTAGAGCCTGTAATTGTCGTGAAAAGCCATACAAAAGGCATAAGAAGGAATCCCGAAAGCTGTGAAAGATGCCATTCGTCTTTAATCATCGCGTCTCCCATATTGAACCTTTGCGGAACAGTAAGGTAAAACGCTTCATCATTTCCGCCGAATCCGAAAATGCACTTCCAGAAGGCGAAGACAATTCCGCCTACAATAAGCGCAATAAAAATATAATCCTGCCACTTGTATTTGTCATCTCGCTGACGTTGTGTTTTAATAAACTCAACAAGCTTTCTGAAAAATATCTGAATGTATTTTGCAACAATATTCATAACCGCAGAAGCCAGCATTGAGCATACAAAAACAATCGGAACGGTCACAAAATAGAACGGAAGTCTGTCAGTCATCACAGCAATTTTTGCATTGAGCACCTCATAAACCAAAGTGTCGAATATGAAGGAAATCAGATAAATTCCAAGTGCAAGGTCGGAAACCTTCCACAAGACAAATTTAACTTTTTCATTCATATTGTCAGTCTTGATTCGGCTCAGCAGTACGAACAGCAAAACAGAAAGAACATAAGGCTCAAAACCGTACCAGAAAATATAACAGCCCGATTTAAAAGTAGTACCGTAGCTCCTGTAGAAATTAAATGTGCCAAATATTACGATTGCAAGCAAAAACAGCACAAGCGTACTTCTTGTCTTTAGCTTGATTCCGTATTCACGGATATAACAGCCTGTAAAGTAGTATGCTATCGGATAAAAGCCCATCCACCAGCTCGGAACAAGCTTTGCAAATGTATCGGAGGTTTTAGGATCCGACCACCAGGCAGGATTGTCAAAATTGAAAATGTTGAATAATGTCGGAATAATTGTCATAAAAACAAGAGTAAAAACAAGCACTTGCTTTTGCCTTTTGTTTTTGAGCTTATTATACGCAAGATTCAGAAACGGAACAAGCAGAAATAAGCCGATGTACATCTCAATGTACCACGAATAGTTTGCTCCCGTAAAATCAAGAGTACCTAAAATAAATGATTTCAGTGAAAGAGGTTCATTGTTGTGCACAGCCTTGAAAATCATACAGGCAAGAGTTGCAAGCACAAATACAATCAGTGTTTTAGATATTCCCGAATAATACTTCCTGCTCAGCGTTTTATGACTCATAAGATAGCCCGTAAGAATCATAAAAAGCGGAACACAAACGGAGAACAATGTGCGCATAAGCACCATTATGTACATTGGCACGCCTTGTACCGTATTACTGTAGAATCCGTTGTGTAAAAAGAAATGAACCGAAAGAACAGTAAACGCTGCGACAATTCGTATGATGTCCAAAGATGCGTTTCTGCTTTGCAATTTTTTAATATCCATCTTTATATCCTTTCAGAAAACAGTATATATATAAGATTAACATATTTTCAATTATTTTACAACAAAATATTGAAAAATAAATAACAATAAGCAAAAATAAAAACTGCTACGAATAAACCGATTATCCGTAGCAAAGATAAATATTAATTAGTTTTATTCATACTGCGTTTGTTTTTTCTTATTTTGGCTGAAATTGTTTTTACAGGCTTTGTTATTGCAGCAGCAAAAAGGTCAAGTCCGTCTACAGCGACAAGCATAAACACAGGCGTGAAATTATAAAGGTATCTTGAACGTGTTTCCCATATCAGGAAGAAAATAAACGCCGCAAAAATTATGCCTTTTAATAAGGTCATAATATTAACGTCGGATTTCTTACAGCCTTTGAGTATTGACAAAAGTATCAGGAAAATGAGCAATAGCTGGAAACCATTGCTGTAAACAAAGAAATAAATATAATTTTCACCCTTTTCAAGAACCAAGGAATGGAGTATATTTTCTCTTTTGCAATCCTCAATATGATGCGAGATATAATACGTTCCGTCTTCCCAGGTCCATACTGCCTTGTTGAAAAGATGCTCTGTAAGACCGCCGGGACCGAAATCCTCAATTCTGCTCATTATCTCTTTTATATTAGCTTCCTGCTTTTCTGCCTTACTGTCAAAGCTGTCGGTGAAGTTACTGTCTTTGAGGTTATAATGCCCTAAACCGTTAAGCCCCATCATAATCCAATGGGTGTAGGGATATTCATATTTTTCAGATTGTTCCTCGGTAACTATGTTCATACTGTTGAAAG
>CAZNUF010000205.1:0-3066 GCA_964576125.1 uncultured Ruminococcus sp.
TATTGACAAAACGCATAAGGTGTTTGATAAAAAGGGCATTATAAATGGTCTTACGAATCTGGAATTTGAATCTGTAGCTCAAAAATTTAAAATAATAGAGAACGATACCAAATCACTTTATATTTGTACAGAAGAAAATAAAAAGGAATTTGATGATTTAAGGCACGGCAATTACTCGAAAGAGCTTTTCAGAAATCTGCAACAGTATGTTGTGAATCTGTACGAGAGAGATTTTAAAAAGCTTGATGAAGCGTGTTGTATTGAATACATTGACAGTAACTTTTATATTTTGTCAGACAGTAATTATTACAGCGATAAAACAGGAATTACTTTTCCCGATGATAACACGTTGAAGTGCATTTTTTCATAAAAAGGAAAGCAGGGCTGAAATTGCCCTGCCGCCTTTGCAAATATGAAATTTATAATATTTCAATCCACTGTTTTCACAGACAAATAATTATATCATAATAAATGAAAGGAGTGATATAATGAGCATTAAAGTTGAAGTATGGGGTGACTATGCCTGCTTTTCAAGACCGGAGCTTAAGATCGAACGTTTCACTTACGATTGCATAACTCCGTCTGCCGCAAGAGGTATACTTGAAGCGGTATTCTGGCATCCCGGGTTAGTTTGGGTTATTGATAAAATCTACATATTAAGCCCGATTGAGTTTACAAACATAAGGCGAAATGAAGTAAAGTCAAAGTTGCTTTCTTCCAAAGCGAAAACTGCAATGAGCGGAAAGAATATTGACCTTTTTATTGATACAACTTCGGATATTCAGCAAAGAGCGGCGACCGTACTTAAGAATGTTCATTACGTTATTGAAGCACACTTTGATATGACCGACAAGGCAAATCAAAGTGACAATCCTGGAAAATTTCAGGAAATGATGAAACGTCGCTTAGACAAGGGACAGTGCTATCACCGGCCGTATCT
Source organism: uncultured Ruminococcus sp. (assembly GCA_964576125.1). Lineage (GTDB taxonomy): Bacteria > Bacillota > Clostridia > Oscillospirales > Acutalibacteraceae > Ruminococcoides. The sequence continues at coordinate 941 of CAZNUF010000205.1, forward strand.
GGGATGCAGAGAATTCCCTGCAAAATTCCGACGATGGGAATTTGACACGGTGCCAACCGTTGATATTTCTTCAGACCTCGGACTTATGCTTTATGATATGGACTATTCAGACAAAAATAATATTACACCGATGTATTTCAGAGCTAAAATACAAAACGGTGTGCTTGACCTTACGGATTGCGAGGTGTTGAAATAATGGTTTTACAATCCCTTGTAAATCTGTATGAGGTTCTTGCTGATAAGGATAAGGTAGACAAGCAAGGCTGGGCAAAGTCAAAAGCATCATACGGTCTGATAATTGACGAAAAAGGAATACTTACAAACGTCATTTCGTTAAAAACTACCGATAAAAGCGGAAAAAAGGAAGTAGCGTCGCAAATCAGTTTGCCAATGCCGGTAAAAAGAGCGGTGAATATATCTGCAAATTTTCTGTACGACACAGCGTCATATTTATTCGGCAATGACCTAAAGGGTAAGCCTGAACGAAATAAGCAGTGCTTTGAGGAGTCAAAGCGGCTTCATCAAAAGCTTCTTGCAGAGGATGATTCTTCTGCCGCAAAAGCAATAGTGCTTTATTATGAAAATATAGATATTGATAATATAGAAAGTTATCTTCAAGAGATTGGCTGTAATGAAAATGTCATAACAGATATTTTTAAAAATGGCGCAAATCTTGTATTTATGCCGTTAGGAAGGCTTGCAACTGATTATAATGATATTTGTGAATGCTGGAACTGTCATTACGGAAAAAACGAATCGGGAAGCGAAATCTGCCTTGTTACAGGCAAAAAGCTACCTGTATCAAGACTTCATCCTGTTATTAAAGGTGTAAGAGGCGGACAATCGATGGGAACTTCTCTTATTTCTTTTAATGCACCGGCATTTGAATCTTTTGAGAAATCTCAAGGATATAACTCACCCGTCAGCGAATATGCAGCTTTTGCCTACACAACCGCACTTAATTATTTGCTGTCAGAAAGTGAGTACGTAAATTATTTCGGAGATACAACAGTAGTCTGCTGGACAGAAGACGATAACGAAGGCTGTCAGGAAATTTTTGCTGACTTCTTTGGAAACAGTGATGAGCTAAAGCAAAAAGATTTATGGAACGTTATCAAAAAGCTGTCAATGGGGCAGAGCGTTGAGTGGAATTCTATCCCGATTAACCCCGAAGTGAAATTCTATATTCTCGGCTTGTCACCGAATGCGGCACGACTTTCCGTAAGATTTTTCCTTGTGAACTCTTTCGGAAACTTTATGAAGAACATCGTTGAACACGAAGAGAATATGCGTATAGTCATTCCGAGTTTTTTACAGAGTACACATTTCCCTGCGTGGAAAGTTTTAAGAGAAACGGTAAATCAGAACTCAAAAAACAAAAGCGCAAAACCACAGCTTGCAGGAAACTATATCTATTCAATTTTAACAGGTTACAAATATCCTGCAACGCTCTATGACAACATAATGATAAGGATAAAAGCTGAAAGAGATGTCAATGCAGAGCGAGAGGCGATAAGAGCCGCTGTAATAAAAGCATTCTTAATCAGGAATTATCCAGAATATAAGGAGGTATTAACTGTGTCAATTAATAATGATACCAATAATCAGGCTTATAATCTTGGCAGACTTTTCTCAATTCTTGAGGAAATTCAGTCAATGGCAAACCCAACAATTAATTCAACCATAAAAGACAGATATTTCTCGTCAGCGAGTTCAACACCCGGCGCAATATTTCCGTTCCTTTTAGACCTTGCTCAAAAGCACATTAAAAAGATAAGAACTGAAAATCAAGGCTTTTGCATAGCAAAGCAAAAGGAAATCACCGATATTCTTTCAAGATTTGATGAAAGCTTCCCTGCAAGAATGACTATGCAGGAAAAGGGAGCTTTCCAGATAGGCTATTATCATCAGACACAGAAAAGATACACAAAAAAGGAGGACAAATAATATGTCAGAAGTAATTAAAAACAGATACGAATTTGCAATAATATTTGACGTTGAAAACGGCAACCCAAACGGTGACCCCGACGCAGGTAATATGCCCAGAGTTGACCCGGAAACAGGCTATGGTATTGTAACCGATGTTTGCTTAAAGCGCAAAATCAGAAACTATGTTGATGTGGTAA
>CAZNUF010000206.1:0-3056 GCA_964576125.1 uncultured Ruminococcus sp.
GAAATGCCCGTTTACGACGTTGAAATCGGCTCTGACCAGCATATTGCAAATAACGGTAAGCTTTGCGGTGACTGCCTTGATTATTTCAACGACGGCTTTGGCAAAACCTATGCCCTTGTCTGCGACGGTATGGGCACAGGCGGCAGAGCAGCTGTTGACGGAAATATGGCTGTGTCGGTAATGGGCAGACTTCTGCGTTCGGGACTTTCGGCAGACAGCTCCTTGCAGATTGTCAATTCTGCGCTTATGGTAAAAAGCGAGGACGAGTCGCTTTCAACGCTTGACTTGACGGGAGTCGATTTGTACACAGGCAAGGTAACGCTGAAAAAGGCAGGCGCACCTGCAACCTTTGTAAGGAAAAACGGCAGAGTAATGGTCAGAGAAATGCCGTCACTGCCTGTCGGAATTCTAAACGGAGTAAAATTTTCATCGGATACGGTAAATCTTTCATCGGGAGATATGGTGGTAATGGTGTCAGACGGAGTAATAACAGGTGACGAAAAATGGCTTGAAAGGCTTATCAGAAGCTGGAATGAGGGAAGCACACAGGAGCTTGCACGTGCGGTTGTTGACGAGGCAATAAAACGCAGAGGCGACAGCCCCGATGATGATATAACAGCGCTTGCAATAAGAATTACGGACAACGAAATATAATGCTGAAACGGGTGATGATTTGTACCGAAAAATCATCACCTGTTGTTTATTCTGCTCTGTAAATATGACTTGAATCCCTCACTAAAATAACTGTTTACTTTTATACTTTTATGTGTTAAAATTTTAGTGTATAAAAATTGCCATGATAAGGAGGCAAATATTTTGAATTCAAAGCTGAAAAATGAGTCAACCGACTTTTTGTTTGATGCAATACTCTCACTTGATAACAAGGAAGAGTGCTACAGGTTTTTTGAAGATTTATGTACAAGCGCAGAGCTTAAGGCTATGTCACAGCGCCTTGTCGTTGCAAAAATGCTGACCGAAAAGAAGGTCTACACCGAAATAGTAAAGGAAACAGGTGCGTCAACCGCTACAATCAGCCGTGTAAAACGTGCTCTGTTCGATAACGACACCTACGGCTACACTCTTGTGCTTGACAAGCTTCTCGGTGAGGAAAACAAGTAATGGCAAGCTACGTTTCATTTGCTCGGTTCTATGACGGACTTATGGAGGACGCTGACTACGAAAAGCGCTGTGATTACCTTATGGAGCTTTTTAGACGACACAATCACGAAACGGGAATAACGCTTGATTTAGCCTGCGGAACAGGCTCGCTTACCCGTCTGCTTGCCAAAAAAGGCGTTGACGTTTACGGAGTTGATTCAAGTGCCGAAATGCTCAGCGAAGCTATGCAGAGGACATATGAAGAAGGTCTTGACATTCTCTATTTAAGGCAGAAAATGCAGTCGCTTGACCTCTACGGAACAATAAATACCTGCGTCTGCACCCTCGACAGCATAAATCACCTCACAAAAATTGAGGACGTAAAGAAAGCCTTTGACAAGGTTGGTTTGTTTATGGACAACGACGGTCTGTTTGTGTTCGACGTGAATACGGTTTACAAGCACCGTGAGGTTTTAAAGGATAATACGTTTGTTTTTGAAAATGAAAAGGTTTTCTGCGTGTGGCAAAATTCCCCTCTTGAAAACGATATTGTCAATATAAGTCTTGACTTTTTCGAGGAGGAAAACGGCGTTTACTACCGTTCGTCTGAAAGCTTCAGTGAGCGTGCGTATTCAGATGAACAAATACGAGAAATGCTCGAAAGTGCAGGCTTTAAGGTTGAGGCAGTCTACGGCGACCTGACCTTTGATGAGCCAAAGGAGAACGAGCAAAGGGCAATCTATGTTGCCAAAATGGTAAATTCGAGAAATAAGGAAGTATAAGGAGAACATTATATGGATAAGATAATCCGCTGTATTACAAGCGACGGAGCAATTATGGCGGCGGCAATTGATGCGTCCGACATAGTTTTTACCGCCAAAAAGCTTCATCATCTTTCAAAGAGCGCAACAGCCGCACTCGGCAGACTTCTCTGCGCAACTTCAATAATGGGCGCAATGCTCAAGCAGAAAAACGCTACGGTTAATCTGCGTGTAATGGGTGACGGCGAGCTTGGTCCCGTTATCGCAGTAGGCGACAGCAAGGGCAACGTAAAGGGTTATGTCGGAAATGCCGACTGCCCGACAGAGTTTTACTCAAACGGCAAAATCAACGTTGCAAAGGCAGTCGGCAAAAACGGCGTGCTCAACGTAATGCGTGACTACGGCACAGGCGAACCGTATATCGGACAGGTTGAGCTTGTCAGCGGCGAGATTGCCGAGGATATTACAAATTACTATGCAACAAGCGAACAGACTCCCACAGTCTGCGCCCTCGGCGTGCTTATTAATAAAGAGGACGGCGAGGTTATGCTTGCAGGCGGCTTGCTGATTCAGCTTCTCCCCGGTGCAGACGATTCGACAATTGACAAGCTTGAAAAGAATATTGAAAAGCTCGACCCTGTAACAACAATGCTTGCAAAGGGAATGAGCATTCTTGATATATGCAAAACTGCGCTTGAGGGCTTTGAGGTTGAGGTGCTCGACGAATTTCCCATCCACTATGCCTGCGGCTGTTCAAAGGAAAAGCTTGAAAGGTATTTCTGCACTTTAAGCGACGAGGACGTGCGTTCAATGGCTGACGAAAGCGGAGTTGCTACGGCAACCTGTCATTTCTGCAACAAGCGATATGAGTTCACAAAAGACGACCTTGAAAGAATCATCAGGGAGAAAAATCAGAAATAGTAAAACGACGTTTTGTCAAAAAATGCCTGCCAAAAATTTTTTTGAATTTTTTGAAAAAAAGTGTTGACATTTTGGCTCGGATGTAGTATTATAATACTCGTCGCTGAGAGATACAGCAAAATGGCGAAGCGACAAAGGCATGTGGGAGCATAGCTCAGCTGGGAGAGCATCTGCCTTACAAGCAGAGGGTCATAGGTTCGAGCCCTATTGTTCCCACCACAAAATGGCCCGGTAGTTCAGTTGGTTAGAACGCTAGCCTGTCACGCTAGAGGTCGA
>CAZNUF010000207.1:0-1367 GCA_964576125.1 uncultured Ruminococcus sp.
GCTTGCGAAAACGGCTTCTGCAAAAAGGGCGAGGACATCAAAATCAAGCTCATCGGCGGCGACCTTATCATCAACTACACTGATGACACTGTTTATATGACAGGCAACGCTGAAAAAGTATTCGACGGAGAGGTAGAGGTGTAAGACGTGGAAGTTAAGAAGAATAAAAAGTATATATTTGTCACCGGCGGCGTTGTTTCCGGCCTCGGAAAGGGCATCACAGCCGCATCTCTCGGCAGACTTTTAAAGGCGAGAGGACTTAAGATTGTCGCTCAGAAGCTCGACCCCTACATCAACGTTGACCCCGGTACAATGAGCCCCTATCAGCACGGCGAGGTTTTTGTTACCGAGGACGGTGCAGAAACCGACCTCGACCTCGGTCACTACGAGCGTTTCATTGACGAGGATTTGAACAAGTATTCAAACCTCACAACAGGTAAGGTTTACTCGAATGTACTCGAAAAGGAACGCAGAGGCGACTACCTCGGCAAAACCGTTCAGGTTATTCCGCACATCACAAACGAAATCAAGTCATTTATATATAACGTCGGCGAAAAAACAAACGCTGACGTGGTTATCACCGAAATCGGCGGCACGGTAGGCGATATTGAAAGCCAGCCGTTTTTGGAGGCAATCCGTCAGGTTTCGCTTGAAGTCGGCAGAGAAAACAGCATTTTTATCCACGTAACCCTTGTTCCCTACATCAAGGGCAGTGAGGAGCACAAGTCAAAGCCGACTCAACACTCCGTTAAGGAGCTTCGTTCGCTCGGTATCAACCCCGATATTATCGTTCTCCGCTGTGACGAGCCGCTTGAGGACAGCATTTTTGACAAGATTGCGCTTTTCTGCAACGTAAAGCGTGACTGCGTAATTGAAAATATCACACTTCCCACACTTTATCAGGCACCGCTTATGCTTGAAAAGAGCAACTTCTCAAACGTAGTATGCAGAGAGCTTAATATTGCGGTTGACAGGAAACCCGACCTCACCGAATGGGAGGAGATGCTTGACAGAATCAACAACCGTACAAAGAAGTGCAAAATCGCACTTTGCGGAAAGTACGTTGCACTTCACGACGCATATCTTTCGGTTGCCGAGGCACTCCGTCACGGCGGCTATGAAAACGGCGCAGACGTTGAAATCAAGTGGGTAGACTGCGAGCTTATTACAAAGTATAAGGCTGACGAGCTTTTGGGCGACGTTGACGGAATCCTCGTTCCCGGCGGCTTTGGCAACAGAGGCGTTGAGGGCAAGGTTATTGCGGCTCAGTACGCACGTGAGCACGACATTCCGTACCTCGGAATCTGCCTTGGTATGCAGACAGCCGTTATCGAGTACGCTAAAAACGTTCTCGGCTATGATGACGC
>CAZNUF010000207.1:1467-3031 GCA_964576125.1 uncultured Ruminococcus sp.
AACTATCTTTTTGCAGACGTTGCAAAAAAGACTGCCGAATTTGCAAAGGCAAATCCCGACAAGAAGATTATCAAACTCGGGATCGGCGATGTAACACTTCCGCTTGCTCCCGTTGTAATTGAAGCAATGAAAAAGGGCGCAGAGGATTTGGCTCACAAGGATACCTTCAAGGGCTATCCCGACTACGAGGGCTACGCTTTCCTGAGAGAGGCTATTTCGGACTACTACAAGGGCTTCGGCGTAACAGTTTCTGCCGATGAAATCTTTGTTTCAGACGGGGCAAAGTCCGACTGCGGCAATATAGGCGATATTTTCGACAAGGACAATGTTGTGCTTGTAACAGATCCCGTTTATCCCGTATACGTTGACTCGAACATTATGGCAGGCAGAAAGATTGTTTATGCCGCTTCTAACGAGGAAAACGGCTTTGCGGCTCTTCCTGACAAGAGCGTAAAGGCTGACATAATCTACCTTTGCTCACCCAATAACCCCACAGGCTCTGCTTACAACGCAGAACAGCTCAAAATGTGGGTTGACTATGCACTCGAAAACGACGCAATTATCCTCTACGACTCGGCTTATGAGGCGTTCATTACAGAGGATTTGCCCCGTTCAATCTTTGCAATAGATGGTGCAAGAAAGTGCGCAATCGAAATGTGCTCGCTTTCAAAGACAGCAGGATTTACAGGCACACGCTGCGGCTACACAATTATCCCCAAGGAGCTTGAGCGTGACGGTCATAACATCTACGCTACGTGGTACCGCCGTCAGGCTACAAAGTTCAACGGCGTTTCGTGGCCCGTACAGTGCGCTGCTGCAGCTGTATTCAGCGAGGAAGGTCAGAAGCAGATTAAGGAAAACATTTCCTACTATCAGGAGAATGCAAGAATTATTGCTTCTGCTCTTGACGAGCTCGGCATTTACTACACAGGCGGCAAGAACTCGCCCTACATCTGGCTCAAGTGCCCTAACAATATGGGAAGCTGGGAATTTTTTGACTTGCTCTTAAAAGAGGCAAACGTAGTAGGCACTCCCGGCGAGGGCTTCGGCAAAAACGGTGCAGGCTACTTCCGTCTTACCTCTTTCGGCGACAGAGAAAACACAATTGAAGCAGTAGAGAGAATCAAGAAGGTTCTTTCAAACCTTTAATTTAATCAGCAAAAAAGATGCATCGCTTTCGGCGTTGCATCTTTTCTGTTTATTATCTATTATATTTATGGATTTTCAGGCGTGTGGCAAATCGTACCGCCGCCGACAACGTAATCGCCGTCGTAAAGCACAACAGCCTGACCGTAGGAAATTGCCCTCTGCGGCTCGTCAAATACAATGTGCAGGGTGTTCTCGTCAATCTGCTCTGCAACCGCACTCTGCTCACTCTGATTGTATCTTACTCTTGCCTTAACCTTAATCGGTTTGTCAATTTTATCGCAGGTAATAAGGTTTATATCCGTTGCGTAAAGCTCACGTGAGAAAAGTCCGCTGTTGTCGCATAAGATTACCTCGTTTTTGTCGAGGTCTTTTTTCTTTACGTACATAGGGTGGGGAAGAGCAAGTCCGAGTCCCT
>CAZNUF010000208.1:0-3030 GCA_964576125.1 uncultured Ruminococcus sp.
CGTCCTTTGCAATGTACAAGCCCTCCGCAACGTTCGTCGTTGCAAGGCTTTCGTTAAGCAAGAGCAGGCTGTAGCGTGTGGCGATTTCAAAAATTTCGGAAAGTCTTTTGCTCTCCTCACCGAGTCTGCCCAAATCTACGGTATCGTTTTCATCAGCAGGAAAATGCGTAAAGATATTGTCGCACGGACTGAAAATCATTGACGAGGCAGGAACGTAAATTCCGTTCTGTGCAAGCAGAAACGCAAGTCCGACAGCCTGAGTAATCGTAGTTTTACCACCCCTGTTTGGACCTGTGAGAATGTAAATCCGCTTATCGTCGTCAAACACAAACTCATTGGTGATGATATTTATGTTGTCACCCTCAACGTTTTTTACAGCAAGCTTTATGTTGTAAAGATTTTCAATATGACAGTTTCTTTCCTCTTTCGGGGAAATCTGTGCCTTGCAGAGCGGAAGATTTTTCTGCATAATCTTATCGCAAAGCTCGGCAAATCGAATGTAAAAAATAATCTCCGGCATCAGTGCAACAAACGAATAGCCGTTGATGTTTATGTACTTGTCAAGCGTCGATTTGATGTCGTTTACGGTACGACTAAGAATGTCGGTAACTACCTTTTTAAGAGCGTCCGAAAGCGGGTCAGTGCCCGTCAGCTCCGAGGTAAAGGTCTGATTTACGTCCTGCTGTGCACCCGTCACAAACTTGCCCATTCCAAAGGAAGTTGTACTCGGGTTTGCAGGGTGAAAGCTGATGAATCCCGAAATGTCGTTACCGTGGTGAAGCTCGCTCTTCTTATTTGCAAAGTTAGTGAAGCGTTTGAGTATTCCGCTGTCGGTAAAAGGCTTGTCATTTAGCGAAATCACGCCGACTGTTTTCGGGCGCAGAAGTGCGTCAAGGTTTACACCCAGCGTTATGCTCCTGAACTTTTGCGCCTTTGCGAGCGTATCCTCAATATCCTTTTTCAAGTCGGGAAATCCGCTGTCGTTATAGATTGAAGTTACGTTCTCTTTGAGAGTTAAAAGTCCCTGCGACCTTACGTCAATTGATTCAAGCGTTGTCTTTATCTGCGTAATGCAGTCAACATAGCCGTCTATTTCACGCAGTCTGTTGATAAGCTGCCAGAGCGACGACGCCTCCGAGTCCTTCTGAAAGCGCTCAATCTCCCTTAAATCGGCAAGCTTTGCAAGCAAGGCTGTCAAATCCTCACGCAGTTTCGGAAAACGCAGAAAATCGTCAAAAACGTCGCACCTGTACTTTATTACCTCTTCATCATCGGTAATCTGCGTTAAAAGCTGTTTGATGCTGTTGCGCTCGTATGCGTCCTCGGTAAGCGCATCGCAGAGGAAATCAATTGATAAATCATTTACCGCCTCTTTTGTCAGGGGGCGGTAAACTGCATCTGAATTTTGCGGATGAAGCAAGCTGAAATTTTCCATAATCCACCGTCTGTAATTTTTATTTCTAACTATTATTATATATCAAAAAACGTCCGACGCAATATGCTAAATTGAATTTATTGCAATATAATTTATTTTGTGATATGATTATGTTAGAAAAAAGCGAGGTATTGATATGGATAAGAATTTGCTTAACAGAATTAACGAGCTTGCAAAAAAGAAACGTGAACAGGGACTGACTACAGATGAACAGGCTGAACAGAAAAAGCTTTATAAAATTTATCTCGGTGAAATCCGCACCCAGTTTGACAAAACTCTCGACAACGTAAGCGTTAAAGAAAAGGACGGCGAGGTTGTGCCGTTCAAGCAGGCGTATTTAAAGAAAAACAAAGACAAATAACAAAAGCTCGGACAAGCGCAAATGCAGATGTCCGAGCTTTATTTTTTGATTTAATCAGATATTATCAACCGTTCCGATGTAAACGGGAATACTGCTTTCGTTGTCAATCAGCAGGAAAATAAACGGACGGTCAAACTTAATTGTTTCATCGGTTTTTTCAAGCTCCTTAACACGCTTTTCAACAATTTTCGAGTCGCTGTTTATTCCCGATGCGTTTACTGTGATTTCGGGAGTAATCTCATAAATTTCATTGAGCCTGAAATTATCGGTATGCGTGATGTTTCTGAACAGCACATCGTCGGTAAACAGCTTGTACAAGCCGCTGTCTGCAAGAGCGTCCGAAAGCGGCTGAGGTTTCTCCTCTGATGAAATTGAAAATTCGGGAATTTGTGCCGTAACCTTTTTGGTAATGTCAACGCTGTCCAGAAGGTCCGAAAACTCCGTGTAGTTAAAATCGGAAACATAGTCCTCAAGCGACACACCCTCATTCGGCATAACAATCATAAGCTTTAGCGGATTTTTGCTTGTGTACTTTATAATCCCCTTTGCATTTTTTGTCTTGATAAGCGATTCGTTTGAGGTCATAAAGTTCACGCTTTTATCGCCGCTGTCTGACTTGAACGTTCCCTTTTCAATGTCGCTTTTGCTGTAATTATCAAGCCACAAATCGCTCATATCGCAGGCGTTCACCAAAAACAGGCTGTCTTTTTCGTTCAGGCTTTCAAACAAATCGGCAGAACTAAAATCGGTTAGGCTCTTGTTTACCTTTGAAACAGCGTTTTCGTCCGAGAACAAAAAGCGGTACACATTATTTTCAAAATAGCTTGCGTTGGTCTGCAAAAAGCTTGTTTTTACGTCGGAAATATCATTAAAGAAAAGGTTCAGTCCAAAGCGTACATACTCGCTTTTGCTTTCTTGCGTTTTCTTGCCCGAAAGCTCGTCAACCTCTCCGCTTCCTGTTTTGCTGACAGCCTCCATACGGCTTTTGAAATACGATGAACACTGATTAATATTATCAATTGTCAAATCCTTGCCGAGTGCAAGTCTGATTTCGTCCTGTGTGTCGCCCGTTGCACCGTTTGCAAGAAGTGAAAGCTGAAGTGCCGCTGTGGCAGGAGCAAATACCGACGACTTTGTTTTGTCGGATTTCTGCGCAAAATAGTTGCGGAACAGCCTCAACTCAAAGTTTGAAACCGAGCTTGCATACACGTTGTATGACAAAGGTGCGGAGGTT
>CAZNUF010000209.1:0-1289 GCA_964576125.1 uncultured Ruminococcus sp.
TTTATTATTTAGTATTATACTACTTTATTAAAAATAATTCAATAATAATTACTAAATATTCTTAAATGATAAACTATAAATATTATTAAATAATAATAATAAATTTAATCTTTTTTTATTTGCTTCAACATAAATTGCGTAAAACTACGATAAAACGATATAAAGCGACATAAAGCAAAGTGACCTTATTCGAAATTCGGCGGTGTGCCTGCGGCGGCATCGCTGAAAAATTTTCTATATAATAACATATCAAGTGCAACAAAACAAGCAGATATTTGGAGAAAATTAAACAAATCAGTCGAATTTTGAAATTTCGACTGATTTGTTATGCAAAACTATATACAAGTTTCTGATTTTATATGTTGCTGTTTTTAAGTTCTTCCCATTTTTCAGCCTTGAATCCGAGCAGAATCTTATCGCCGTCAACAAGCACAGGGCGTTTTACAAGCATACCGTTGCTTGATAAAAGCTCATACTTTTCTTCGTCGCTCATAGTCGGCAGCTTCTCTTTGAGATTCATAGACTTATACAGCAAGCCGCTTGTGTTGAAAAACTTTTTCAGCTCCAGTCCGCTTTTTTGGTGCCATTCTCTTATTTCATCAGCTGTCGGGTTGTTTTCAACAATGTGCCTGTCGGTATACGAAAATCCGTTGTCGTCAAGCCACTTTTTTGCCTTTTTACAGGTTGTACATTTTGGATATTCTATAAATAACATAATTATTCCTCCTTCATTTTAATCTATTATAAGCTAATACTGTAAAAAAATCAACAGATTGATTGCAGTATTTTGTCGTTATTGTTGCAAAATCTGCCCGATTGTTGTATAGTAAATATATAAATTTTAGGAAGTGACAATATGAAATTTATCCACCTCTCTGACCTTCACATAGGAAAACGAGTAAATGAATTTTCAATGTACGATGATCAGGAGTATATACTTACAGAAATAATCGGAATAATCGATTCCGAAGAGCCCGACGCCGTTCTGATTGCAGGCGATGTTTATGACAAGTCAATCCCTCCGTCAGACGCAATGACAATGTTTGACAACTTTCTCTATCTGTTGTCAAGGCGAAATCTGCAGGTGTTTATCATCAGCGGAAACCACGATTCACCCGAACGCTTGTCTTTCGGCTCACGTCTGATTGAAAAAAGCGGAGTTCACCTTTCGCCTGTTTATAACGGACATGTTGAGCCGATTAAAATGGAGGACGAGTACGGTGAAGTAAATATTTATATGCTGCCGTTTGTAAAGCCTGCAAATGTAAGAAGATTTTTTGACGACAGAG
>CAZNUF010000209.1:1389-2991 GCA_964576125.1 uncultured Ruminococcus sp.
ATAAGCTCGCTGATTGAAAGCATATGGGAGGAAGAAATATGAGACCGATAAAATTAACAATGTCTGCTTTCGGACCGTATGCCGGGGAAACTGTAATTGATTTTGAGAAGCTCGGAGAAAACGGAATCTACCTTATTTCAGGTGATACCGGCGCAGGAAAGACTACGATTTTTGACGGAATTGTTTTTGCCTTGTACGGTGACGCAAGCGGAGAAAAGCGTGAGCCGTCAATGCTTCGCTCAAAGTACGCAAAGCCTGATACTCCTACCTTTGCAGATCTTGTTTTCAAATATGCGGATAAGTTGTATACGGTAAGAAGAAATCCGTCATATATGCGAAAAAAGCTGAAGGGAGAGGGCTATACCGAACAGTCGGCAGACTGTTGCTTTACTTATCCCGACGGCAGGGTTGTTACAAAAAAATCAGAGGTCGATGAGGCTGTCAATAAAATTGTAGGCGTATCAAAAGACCAGTTTTTGCAGATTGCGATGATAGCGCAGGGCGATTTTCTTAAAACACTTACCGCCAAAACGGAGGAAAGAAAAGAAATTTTACGATATATTTTCAAAACAAAACGATTTTTGAAATTGCAGGAAAAGTTAAAGGACAGATATTCCGAAGCAAGCGAACGGGTAAAAGATGCGCAGAACAGTATGGCTCAATATATAGACGGTATACGCTGTGCAGAAGAAAACCCTCTTTTTATTCAGGTGCAAAGGGCAAAGGCTAACGAACTGCCTATTCTTGACGTAATCACTGTTCTTGAAACGCTCATCAAACAGGATGAAAATTCCGATAAAGAATTAAACGACGAAATTCAGGTAATTGAAAAACAGCTTGCCGATGTAAATTCATTGCTCGGAAAGCTTGAGGATTATAAAAAGTTAAGCTCGGAGCTTTGTACTGTCGGCAAAGCAATAGAATCAAAAACAGAAAAGTTTGAACAGGCAAAAGAATTGCTTGAATCTGAAAAAGAAAGGTTCAAAGAAACCGAAGTCCTTAACAGTGAGACGGCAAAAATCAAAGCAGAATTGCCACGATATGACGAGCTTGAATTGCAGAATAAAAAGATTGAGGCAATACATCGGAAAATCAAAACCGATGAAAAGAGCCTTCTTGACCGAAATGACATTCTTGTCGGAAAAGCGGAAACACTTGAAAAGCTGAAAGCCGAAAAATTAACGCTTGAAAAAGCAGGGGAGAATAAGGAAAAGCTGACAAGCGAAAGAAATGCGGCTGAAGAAATGATGAAAAATCTTGAAGCTCTGAAAAAATTCCTTAAAGAGTACGATGCTATGCTTGCAAGCCTTGAAGAGAAGCAGAGTATATATCTTGAAGCGATGAATACTGCACAGGAGTCGCTCGAGGAATACAACGTAAAAAATAAGGCTTTCCTTAACGAGCAGGCTGGTATACTTGCACAGCAGCTTAAAGAAAATTCGCCTTGTCCCGTATGCGGTTCAACCGTTCACCCGAATATTGCGCAGAAGTCCGAATCCGCACCGACCGAGTCAGAGCTGAAAAAGGCAAAGCAGAAAAGCGACAAGGCACAGTCCGACGCCGCAAACGCAAGCAACGTATGCGCCGTTATAAAAGGAAAAG
>CAZNUF010000210.1:0-2988 GCA_964576125.1 uncultured Ruminococcus sp.
AAAAAGCCCAAGGATAAGAACGGTTGAGAAAAAATTAATTCGGAATTCGGAATGCGTAATGCGTAATTGCGGTCGAGTGGAAAGGTTGCAATAATTCAAAAGTTTAGTGCCCGAATTCATTTATATGCGGCGTTGCCGCAGAGGGTAACTTTTTAATATTGTAGCGGCGAACTGTGTTCGCCAAAACGCTACCAATATATAAACATAAATTCAGCAAACAACCTTTCCAAACAACACGCAACATTACAAATTCGGAAATCTGCGTGTCGAGGCACTCGACCGACCATTAATTCCGCATTCCGAATTACGCATTCCGCATTAATATAAAGCAGGGAGTAGTATGATGATTAACGGCGCAGTTTTTGATATGGACGGTCTGATGTTCGACAGCGAACGCCTTGTTTACGAAACGTGGCAGATGATGATGGACGAGCTTGGATTCGACTATAACCTCGATATTTTCAAGAACACTATCGGTCTGCGCACCGATATGACTGAAAACTACTACAACAGCCTTTACGGCGAGCGTTTTTGCTACAAGCCGATCAAGCAGAAAAGCCGTGAGCTTTTCCTGAAACGTGTTTCCGAGGAGGGCGTTCCGATTAAAAAGGGACTCATAGAGCTCCTTGATTTCCTAAAAGCAAATGGCTTTAAAATTGCCGTTGCCACCTCCACCTCGGCGCAGACGGCTCACAAAATTATTAAAATGGCAGGCGTTTATGACTATTTCGACGCTTTTGTCTGCGGTGACGACGTAAAAAACGGCAAGCCTCATCCCGAGGTTTTCTTAACGGCGGCTGAAAAACTCTCGCTTCCGCCGACTGAATGCGTTGCCTTTGAGGACAGCATAAACGGCATAAAATCGGCACATTCGGCAGAAATGAAAACCGTTATGGTGCCCGATTATTTACAGCCGACTCAGGAAATAATACCAATGATTGACTGCCTTTGCGATGATTTGTCGCAGGCGATTGAATTTATAGATAAAAATCGGAGATGATTTTATGGATAACGAATTAGAGAAAATCAAAAATCAGGCACGTCAGGCGGCACTTGAATTGTGCGAAGCTGCAAAGCTGAAAAGCGGCGACATTATGGTTGTCGGCTGTTCGTCAAGCGAGGTTTCGGGCGGCGTAATCGGCAAAAATTCCAGTCTTGAAACGGCACAGGCTGTGTTTGACGGAATTTACCCTGTTTTGCAGGAGCGTGGAATCTTCCTTGCCGCACAGTGCTGTGAGCACCTAAACAGGGCGATTATTGTTGAGAAGGACGCCGTTCCGTTCGGTGAGCCGGTAAACGTAGTT
The DNA here is from genome assembly GCA_964576125.1 of uncultured Ruminococcus sp. GTDB lineage: Bacteria > Bacillota > Clostridia > Oscillospirales > Acutalibacteraceae > Ruminococcoides. Next base: position 1,305 of record CAZNUF010000210.1, read on the forward strand.
CCTCAGCCAAAGGCAGGCGGCTCGTTTGGCACAACCGCCTACCGCACATTTAAAAATCCCGTTGCGCTTGAGGAAGTCAAGGCTGACGCAGGTCTTGACATCGGCGGAACGCTTATCGGTATGCACCTGAAAAGGGTTGCCGTTCCCGTAAGGCTTACGCTTGACCATATCGGCAGTGCAATCCTGCTTGCCGCAAGAACACGCCCGAAATTCATCGGCGGCTGTCGTGCGGTTTATGACGAAAACAACCTTTAATAAGTAGGATAAACTATAGTTTAGCTCACAAAGTGTAGCTTTTTATATACTGCCTGATAATCCACAATTATATAAATGAAGAACAATTATTGCAAATATCAACAGAATACAATTATTATTTATTTCTTATCGTTTATTGCGAAATGCGAAGCGTTATTATTTGCCAATATAGTATCATATTATTTAATACTGAAATCCCTCAATATATCCTTGAAAGCAGTGACATAACCTGAACATTATCAAAAAATACCGAATAAAAGCATAATATTAAATTTTTTATTATTTTATAAAACATCTATTATTTTTATGCGATTTGGCGTATTTTATTGACAATATATCAAATAATACTTATTATAAATAGCATAAAGCAAGGCAAAATATCATTATTGTTTTTAAATGGGTATAAATGAGGTGTTATTATGAGTTTTGATTTCTTGCGTTCGACTTCGAGTTCTGCGTTCAGAGTCGTTTGCGGTGAAATGGTACTTGATGACAAATGGAATGTGCACGGCGAGGTTGTTATTGCGCTTGTAAGAACAGGCTCAATGACGATTGAAACTACGACTAACGCATACCATCTTAATCAGGGCGATATATACTTTATTTCCCCGAATCAGAAGTACAGAATCTCCGATAATCTCAACGCTGTTGTTGACGTTATTCTGCTTAATCTTTCAAATCCTTCGTCTGTTACGCAGGAGTATATTCCGCAGAGCATTATCAGAGGACTTACAACAGGTAACTGTACTCACTTTGCAAAGATTACTCCCGATGACGCTTTTTATACGGAGGTGCTCAACGATTTAAGAACTGTTACACAGGCAGAGAGCGAAAAATTTGACTTTTTCCAGCTTCTTGTTCACGGAAAAATGTACGAGATTTTCTACATTCTCTTTGCAAATAAATACATTGAAATTTTTGATGTTGAAACTCAGGGCAAAAAATATCGTGCTCTTCGCAGAATTACAGAGTATATCAACGAAAACTTCTGCGAGAATATTTCGCTTGATACCATTGCACAGACAACAGGTCTGAGCCGTTATTACGTATCGCACCTTTTTAAGGAGCTTATGAACACAACCTTTGTAAACTACGTAAACGAGCTTCGCCTTACTCGTGCGGCTATGCTGCTCACAACGACCGATACTCCGATTATTGAGATTGCAGGAATGTCGGGCTTCAATAATATTTCAAACTTCAACAGAGCGTTCAAAATGTACTACGACACCACGCCGTCGAAGTACAGAAAGACAGAACGTCAATCGTTTTAACAGAATACCACCGATAAGTGCCGAGGCAGATTGACTGCGTCGGCATTTTGCTTTATAGAGTGTAAACTATAATTTAGCCGAGTGCCTCGGCTCGCAAATCGATTGGAAAAATCGGATTGTTTTGAAAAAACGGTTGCCCGAATTTTAAATTGATATAT
>CAZNUF010000211.1:0-2983 GCA_964576125.1 uncultured Ruminococcus sp.
TCGGTACCTGCGTTACAGCGCTTATTTCCTGCGTAGGTGCAAAAAAGAACGCAAAACGTGCGGCATTTGTACACCTCTACTTTAACATAATCGGTACAATTGTAATCTGCACCCTGTTCTACGGTGCTAACGCATTCCTGAACTTCGGCTTCCTTGACGATATTGTCAACCCTGCGAACATTGCAGTTATTCATACAATATTCAATCTTCTTGCAACCGGACTTCTTCTGCCGTTCAGCAAACAGCTTGAAAAGCTTGCATGCCTTACAATCCGTGACAGTGAGGACGATATTCAGACTCCGTTTCTGGACGAGCGTTTCCTCAACACTCCGTCAATCGCAACCGAAAGAGCATTGTCTTTAAGCACAAAAATGGCACGTCTTTCGGAGGGAACACTCCTCGGCTCGCTTGAGCTTTTGGGAGAGTACAACGAAAAGGTTGCGGAAACGATAAGAGATAACGAGGATATGATTGATTCTTACGAGGACGCAATTTCAACGTACCTTGTAAAATTAAGCCAGAAGCCTCTTTCCGAAAAGGACAGCAAAATGGTTCAGCTTGTTCTGCACACAATCGGAGATTTCGAGAGAATAAGCGATCACGCTGTAAATATTCTTCAGGTTGCACAGGAAATTGAGCAGAAGAAGGTTAAATTCTCCGAGGAAGCTCATGCAGGGCTTGAGGTTATGATTGCTGCACTTATTGAGATTATAAACAACGCAACTCTTGCCTTTATCCACAACGACGTAAAGCTTGCGGCAAAGGTTGAACCGCTCGAGCAGGTTATCGACAGACTGCGTGACAAGCTCAAGGAAGCTCACGTAAGACGTCTTACAAACGGCGAATGTACAATTGAGCTCGGCTTTATTTTCTCGGATTTGATTACTAACATTGAGCGTGTGTCCGACCACTGCTCAAATATCGCAATCGGCGTTATCGAAATCAACCGCAACGGATATGAGGCTCACGAGTATCTCCACGAGCTGAAAAATTCCGACGATATTCAGTATAATGCGGACTACAAGTCGTACAAGCAGAAGTATTCTCTGCCGCAGAACGCAAAATAAGTTTAATTGAGGAGCTGTTTTCGTAACAGCTCCTTTATAGTAAAAAATCTTTTTTAATAATTCCTTTATGTAAATTTGAATGGCGATAAATCTTGTACAATAATATGATGAATGAAACAATACAGCGGTGGTGGTAAATTTGAAAAAAGCTTTGTTGGTTTCACACTCCGAGCAGAGTGCTTCCTCACTCTCCGAGCTTCTTCGCAGTGAGGGCTATACAAACATTTCTGTTGCCGGTACCGCCAAAACAGCAAGAAAGCTTGTTGAAAAAGATGAATTTGACCTCATCTGCGTAAACGCTCCTCTTAATGAGGAAAACGGCATTGAGCTGTCAGAGCATTTTGCAAAGACCACAAGGTCGAGCGTTGTAATTATCGTTCCGCAGAAAAATGCCGACGATGTCAACGACCTTTTGACCGAACACGGCGTTCTTGTAATTGCAAAGCCCATCAATAAGCATCTTTTTCACCATTTTCTCCAGTTTACGGACTGCTTCCGTATGAGAATGCTCTGCGTGACGGAGGAAAACGAAAAGCTAAGGCATATGGTTGAGGATATGAAAATCATCAACAGGGCAAAGTTTTTGCTTATTTCCTGCCTTAATATGTCTGAAACACAGGCACACCGCTATCTTGAAAAGCAGGCAATGGACTTGCGCATAAGCAAGCTTCAGGTTGCCAAGCAGGTTATTCAGACCTACGAAAACTGATAAGTATGAGTGAATTTTTGAAAGGAATGTGTTTTTATGAGCCGTGCGGCGTACTTAATTCTTGAAAACGGCACAGTCTTTGAAGGTAAGGCATTTGGTGCTGAAAAAGAAACTACGGGAGAACTTGTTTTTACCACAGCTATGACAGGTTATCTTGAAACACTCACCGACCCCAGCTATTTCGGTCAGGTGGTTATTCAGACATTCCCTTTAATCGGTAACTACGGGGTAATTCCCTCCGATTTTGAAAGTGACTCTCCGTCGCTTAAAGGTTATATTGTTAGAGAATGGTGCCAAGTTCCCTCAAATTTCCGTTGTGAGGGTGATCTTGACACCTTTTTAAAAGAGTCCGGAATTCCCGGAATCTACGGAATCGACACACGTGCGCTTACAAGAATCGTGCGTGAATACGGCGTAATGAACTGCAAAATCAGCTATTCTCCCGATTTTACCGAGAGCGAGCTTGAAGAAATCAGGAACTACGTTATCACAGACGCAGTTGAAAGCACTACTATAAATGAAAAAGAAACATTCAGTGCAGAAAATCCCGAGCTTAGCGTTGTGCTTATGGACTTCGGTGCAAAGCACAATATCGGCAGAGAGCTTGTAAAGCGTGGCTGTAACCTCACGGTTGTGCCTGCAAATACAACTGCCGAGGAAGTTCTTGCAATGAATCCCGATGGCATTATGCTTTCAAACGGACCGGGTGACCCTGCAAAGAATACAAAGATTATTGAGGAGCTTAAAAAGCTCTGTGAGCATAAAATTCCGATTTTCGGAATCTGCCTCGGTCATCAGCTCCTTGCACTTTCACAGGGCGCAAAGACCGAAAAGCTTAAATACGGTCACAGAGGCGCAAACCAGCCTGCAAAGGAAATTGCAACAGGCAAAGTTTACATCACCTCACAGAATCACGGCTACGCAGTTGTAAGCGACAGCCTGCCCGAAAACGGCGTTGTAAGCTTTGTAAACGGCAACGACAACACCTGCGAGGGCGTAGACTATACGGATATGCCTGCGTTTTCGGTTCAGTTCCACCCCGAAGCCTGCGGCGGACCGCTTGATACGGCGTTTTTATTCGACCGCTTTATAAATATGATTAAGGAAAACAAAAATAAGTAAGAATAACACTGTAACATAACCGATAAAATTTGGATAAGGAATGATTATATGCCACTCAAACAGGATATAAAAAGAGTTATGGTAA
>CAZNUF010000212.1:0-2965 GCA_964576125.1 uncultured Ruminococcus sp.
GATATTTTGAAATAAATTTTAAAAGTAATAAAAATTACGGAGTGATTTTATGGATATAGCAATTGACCTCGGTTCTGACAGAACAAGGGTTTTTATTGAAAATAAAGGCAAGGTGCTCGATGAGGCAAGCGTTGTCACCTATGATGTTGATACGGACGAAATCTATGCTGTCGGCGACGAAGCGTATGCGATGATTGGCAAAACTCCCGTTGGAATTAAGGCTGTTCATCCGCTCGACGGCGGAGTAATAGCACGCTCGGAGCTTGTTGAAGATATGGTTTCAATCCTGCTAAAAGAGGTCTGCTCGGTCAAGGTAGTTATGCCGAGGGTTATCACCGCTGTTCCCTGCGACGTCACCGAGGTTGAAAAGCGAGCCGTAGTAAACGCAGTAAGTGCGTTCGGCGTAAGGCGTGTTTACCTTATTGAAAGCCCCAAGGCCGCCGCACTCGGTTGTGGAATTGACATAACAAGTCCTCACGGTGTTCTGATAGCCGACATAGGAAGCGGAACGGCTGATATTGCCGTTTTGTCGCTCGGAGGAATTTCCGTTTCAAAAACGGTCAAGCACGCAGGCAGTGCGATGGACGAGGAAATCGTAAAGTACATCAGAAAGAAATACAATCTCATTATCGGTACAAATATGGCTGAAAGCTGTAAGAAGGCAATCGGCTGTGTAAAAGTGCCTGCCGAGCAAAAGTCGTTCAAGGTCAAGGGCAGGGACGCCGTAAGCGGTATGCCGAGATTTGTTGAGGTTCGTTCGGAAGAAATCAAGGAAGCGATTGAGGAAATTGCACTTGAAATCTTGAACGCAATAAGAGATGTGCTTGAAAAAACTCCCCCCGAGCTTACGGGTGATATATACACAGACGGAATTATTCTTTCGGGCGGTCTTGCAAAGCTCGGCGGCTTTGCACAGCTTGTAAGCGAAGCCACAAAACTTCGTGTAAGAGTGCACAAAAGCAGTGCAGACTGCGTAATTATGGGTTGCGGAAAAGCAATAGGCTTTATGGACGAAAGCGACAAAAACACTCCGCAGGGCGTTTCGCCGTTGCTTGCGGCATATTAAATATAATTCGGAATGCGTAATGCGGAATTCGGAATTTTATAATTAATTGAATTAAAACGGCTGAAACAGAATCAAAACTGTTTCAGCCGTTTTATTTTATTGAATACCCACAATCATTTTCTGAATTGACGTTGCGTCGGCTACAGTGATATTTCCGTCACCGTTTACGTCGGCGTTGAGCTTTCGGACTTCTGAAAATTCAACACTGCCGGCAAGATATTTCTGAATTGCGGTTGCGTCGGATATGTTTACCTGTCCGTCAAGATTGACATCTCCAAGCAATGTAACCTCTGCGCCGTTACCCGTTGTTACCGCCTTGATTACCAGCGTTCCGCCGAGGTCATCGTTGTTCTCCTGCTTGTACCAGTCAAGCAAATCACGCATATCATTGTTATACAAAATATAGCTGTCGCCGTAGTGTGCATCGTTTATCAGAACATACTCTCCTGTTTCACCGTTTGTTATCCACTCGCACGTTCCGAGCGACGGATTTTTGTATTCCTCATCAGTTTTATCAAGTCCCGAATTGAGCTGCTCCGTATTGATTACAACGGCAATTGAGCCGTAACCGAGGGGCAGTGTATAATCGGAAATATCGGCGCAGATGTAGCCTGCATAATCAGCCGTTCCGCTGTACAGCCTTATCCATTTGCTTTTATCGGCTACAGGCTTATCGGTGTAGTCATCGGGAACATAATAAATTGTATAATCTGCGTTCCTGCATTCGGTTTCAAAAATCACCTTATCAAGCGTATTGTATCCGTTTGAAAAATCAAATCTGTTTATGTATGCAACCTCATTGCTGTTTTCAATTTCAATATCAAATGTTGCGCCGTAGATTTCATTCTGTTCAAGCCTTGTGTTTTCACCGATTTCCTGAACGGACTTAATCGTATACAGCGGCTGGTACCTGTCATCAAAAATATACTTGTCCTCATATGAAATCCAAAGGTATCCGCCCATAGAATTATAATTTCCGTAGCTGTTTCTTGCAAGCCATGCACCGGGCTTTTTTGGTTTTTCACCTACAGAGCCGTTAAATTTGCTCCTTGAATAGTTATTGTCCCAGCCGACAATTTCAACACCGTGATTAATTGAACTTCCGCTGAAGCTTTTGGGCATAAAATACGAAATTCTGTCAGTGCCCAAGCAAGAGGCTGCTGTGGCGTAACCGGCATATACTCCGCCGTTTTCCATAATAGCACGCTTTATTGCGTCAGTATCGTTTCGGTTGAGATATTCAACCGCCGTAGTGCCGTATTTTGCAAGACCTGTATCAATATCGTCGGAGGTGATTCCGCTTGTAATATCAAAATCACCGAGGGTTTTGGTTTCAACTCCTCCCTGCCACGAGGTGAGGTAGCCAAGTGCCGTATGCGAATAACCGCCGCTCTTGTAGTTTCTTTGCCACCCTTTGCCGTTGCTGTGCTTTGTTGCCCAGATGTTCATATGGTCAAACGACATGTTATTAACCGAAAAGCCTTCGTGTAAAAGCTTTGTCTCAAAAACAGAAATTCCCGAAACAGCCCAGCATTCATTATACTTCTGCTGTTTTATTTCGGTAACGTAGCCGAGGTCACGTGAACTGTATTTTGCAGGAAGCGTTACGTCCGATGCTACAGAAACTGCCGTATTGTCGAAAGAAACCTCTGACGAATCAAAGTCAATCACAACCGCTCCTGCACCGAAAGCAGACATAGCTACAATGCCGAATGCTGCTGACAAAGACAAAATTGCCTTTGCAAAAAATCCCTTATGCATATTAATTACTCCATAAAAAATTGTACTTGTTAAAATTATAGCAAAACTAAAATTAATTGTAAAGAATATAAATTTGTTTTCAAACTAATAATAATACTAAAAGAAAAAGCAGGAGGGACAATGATATGCAGCTTCGTA
>CAZNUF010000213.1:0-2952 GCA_964576125.1 uncultured Ruminococcus sp.
GGACTGACTGGAAGTCAAAGCCGCTGCTGTCAAACTTCCAGATGACTCTGCGCCATATGTCCTCATAGGCCGTGAGCAGGAACAGCGCCGCCTTGTTGCGGTTGGACAATCGGTAATAGCGGTCACGCCAGTGCTTCCAGCGTTTCCAATGGGAGTCGCCCAGAAAGAAACTGACGGTGTGGCGGTTGAAATGCTCCCGCAGGCGCGGTTGGAGCTGCGGCCCCATCTCAGAGCAGAAGCAGTCCCGCACAAACTCGGTCAGGTCAAGGGCTCCTGCTTCGATCCGTTCTTCCAGGCAGATGCATTGGTTCAGAGGGCAGGGGTGCATTCGGTCATATTCCGTGCAGTAAGGGCATTCCACATCCTTGGATTTGTATCGGAAACCGGGATGGTACAGGCCGTGGCCTCTGGGCTTGAAGTGGGGCGGGGTCATCATCTGCTGTTCCATCTGGCGCAGAGGGGTATCCCGCATAAAGTAGCGTGTCATGGTTGATAGACTCCTTTCGGTTAAAACAAAAAAAGCGCCGGAGTCTTATTTCTAAAACTCCGGCGCTTGTCGTTGGTTGTTACATGGTCTGTTCCTGGCTGTAGGGTTCCACAGTATGCTGATCCTGCTCTCTGATCCGGTCCATGATATCAGGCATTCCGTTCTCAATCTGCGCCTGGACACTCTTGATGCACTTTTCCTGTTCGTAGGTAAGATCGAAGCCTGCGTCCAGCGTGTCAGCACAACAGCGGTAGATTTCAATGAGCTGCTCATCCTTGAAAAGCCGCTGTTCGGGAATAAGGCCGGAACGGGTGGCAAAGTCCTGTTTGGCGCCATCATAATTTCCGGTGAAATAGTGACCCAAACACACGCCTTTGTGGTCATAGTCCCAGTCCCAGGTCACGAACTGGACTCCGTACTTGCTGTGGGTTCCGGCCAATACAGTGCCGTTGAAGTCTGCCAGCACCTTGTAGCTGTCCTCCAAACCACTGACCTTTAAAGGAGGCGCCTGCTCCATCTGCCGAATATACTCGGCGGTGGTGCAGACGATCCTGTAGACTTCATCCTTTGCGGCTACGCGCTCCGGCGTAGCGATATTGTCGCCCTTGTAGGTGATACCGCCTACCTCGCTCACCTCACAGAGCGGCTGGTCATCCAGCCAGACCCCTAATTGTCCGCCAAGAACTTTTTCGACATGGAAGCCTTCACGCCGGAGGGCCAGTGCCGATTCTGCGAAGTATTTTTTCTTTTCCTCTGCGCTGATGCTCATTTGTATTCCTCCTTATGGGTTGCGCCCTTTTTGATTCTGCTGAAAATGAAAAAGGGCGCCGTTCTGTATGGCCTTGTAAGACCAACAAAACGGCGCCCAAAACTTTGGTATATTTATTTCTGATAAAAATAGCGCCCTTTTTGAAATCCCGGCGTGTTCAAAAAGGGCGCTGGCTTCAAATGCTGCCATAATGCGGGATAACCGAGGTTCAAATCCCGCCAGTTACTGAAGAACAGCCTTTGGCATCTATAGATTTTTCAGAAAATTTTAGAGGTCAAAAACCCCGAAAACGGTTGATGCCACTGGCTTTTCGCCAGTGGCATCTATACCGTTTTGATTTTATGGTGGAGGCGGCGGGAATTGAACCCGCGTCCGAAAACCAGTCCATACAAGCTTCTCCGAGTGCAGTTTGTCTATCCGCCTTTCGGCCATTCCCTCCTCACAGCGCCGGCAAACAGGCTCCGTGGTTTAGTAGCTTCTGGTACAATCCTACCTGCGAAGCTGCTCAGCAGGATCGTTCACCACTAATCGACGCCTGATCCCGGCTCGTGGTCCTTCCGGGTCAGACGGCTGCTTTAATTAAGCAGCAAGTGCAACTTTATTGTTAGCGTTTAATTTTAAAATGTTGGGGTTTAAAGAGGTCCCACACCTCTACTCGCTTCTCATACTTCCCGATCCCCGTCGAAAACCTTTACGCCCCCTTATTTAATGGGAACGTTCCTTCAGGGAACGCTCAATGGTACGCTTTGCGTCTTTTTTCGCCATATCGTTGCGCTTATCGTAAAGTTTTTTACCTCTGCACAAGCCAACTTCCACCTTCACGCGGGAGTTTTTAAAGTACAGAGACAGAGGTATCAAGGTTAAGCCCTCCTGCTTCAGCGTTCCGAACAGCTTCATGATCTCTTTTTTATGCATCAGCAGACGTCGGGGCCGGATCGGATCCCGGTTGAAGATGTTTCCCTTCTCATAGGGGCTGATGTGCATCTGCTTCACATACAATTCGCCGTTTTCGATATCGCACCAGCTGTCCTTCAGGTTGACCGTACCCTGGCGCAGGCTTTTTACCTCTGTGCCGAACAGCTCGATTCCTGCCTCGTAGCGTTCTTCAATGAAGTAGTCATGGAATGCTTTTCGATTGCTGGCAATTTGTTTGGTTCCCGGCTGTTTCACGGCCAATCCCCCTTTCTGCTTCTTGTTTTTACCGATTCATCGTTTATCGTAGGGGCAGCGCAAGGACTAATATTCCCGGCAGCCGCCCTATCTGTTTCCTGTTTCTATTTTTTACCCAATTTCCCGTCTGCCTTCGATGGCACGGTACAACGTCACCTCATCGGCATACTCCAGATTTCCTCCTACAGGGATCCCATAGGCCAACCTGGTCACCCGGACTCCCATTGGCTTGATCAGTCGGGCAAGGTAGGTTGCGGTTGCTTCCCCCTCCACCGTCGGATTGGTAGCCATAATGACCTCCCGTACGCCGCTGTCACTGAGACGGCTCAACAGTTCCCGGATGCTCAGCTGATCGGGACCGATGCCGTTCATGGGGCTTAACAGGCCATGAAGCACATGATACAAACCGTTGTATTCCTGTGTACGCTCAATGGCCAAAACATCCTTTGGGCCCTCAACCACACAGATGATGCTGCGATCCCGTTTATCATCACTGCAAATCTGGCAGGTAGGCTGATACGTCAGG
>CAZNUF010000214.1:0-2922 GCA_964576125.1 uncultured Ruminococcus sp.
GTCCTCTCGTCTGCCGCCTTGATAAACGCAATCAGTCCCCAGCAAGCCATAATACTCGAGCCGCCTGCGCTTATGAACGGGAATGTAACGCCCGTAAGCGGAAGAATATCGGTTGCGCCGAAAACATTTAGTGAAAGCTGAACAACAAGCAAGCCTGCCGCACAGCACGCTGAAATCGAATAAAAAGTGCTTCTGCTTCGTGTGGTGATTGCACGTGCGTAAATCACGAGCGCACCGACTGCAATTGCAATTGTAATTGCGACGATAACGCCCATTTCCTCGGCTACAATGCCGAAAACGAGGTCGCTCTCCGACGCTCCGACCTGCTTTAAAAAGCCGTTGCCGATACCGACGCCGAAAAGCCCGCCGCTTGCAAGAAACGTGAGCACGTGAGTCTGCTGATAGCCTTCAGCCTGAGCATACTGCCACGCATTTCCCCACACCTTGAAACGGTCTGCAACATACGGCTTGAACTTCAGAATGAACGTCACGCCGAAAACAGCCGCCGCAACGGCGAGGATTATCGTCTTGAAATCGCCTGAGCGCATAAACGCAATAAGCAGGAACGTCATAAAGAAGATAAGCGCCGTTCCGAAGTCGCCCATAAACGCAAGCAAGCCCACGCATACGGCTGAAAATATAATAAACTCAAAAAGGTTTTTGTTGGTCTGCAATTTATCAAGCGCACTCGCACCGATGAAGATGTAAATTATCTTAACAAGCTCCGACGGCTGAATTGAAACAGGTCCGATTACAATCCAGTTAGCCGCACCGTAGGTTATCTTACCGAGCACGATACTCGACAAAAGCAACAGCACCGCAACAATCATCATAGGTATTCTTAATTTATTCACCTTGTCGGGGTCCTCGATTACCCTGATGATTACGCAGAACAGCGCCATTCCGATTGCCGCCGCCGCAAGCTGGGTATAGGCAGAGCGTTCGTTCTGCCTGATAAGGAGCATTACGCCGATTCCCGTAAGGAAAAGCGCAAGAGCCTCAAGCTCAAAGTTGATTCGCTTTAACACAACCGTTGAAACGAAGAAAAATCCCCATTCCACAGCCGCCAGTGCTCCGAAAAGCACCAAGGGCGCATACTGATTTGTTGCGTCGTTCCAGAACATAGCTTCAACGCACATAAAGAAGTGGAAAATTGTCACAAGCAGCATAAGCTTCCACGATTTAATCGCAGGCTTGTCGCTTACCTTTGAGAAGAACCAGCTCGACTTGAGCCGTTCGTCATACTCGGCTCCACGCTTGAATTCAAATTCGGAGTTGCCTACGCCGATTACGTCGTCGATAAGCAACTGCTTTCTGCCGTGAATCCTCTTTCCGTTCACGAAGGTACCGCTCTTTGAGCCTGTGTCGGTGATAAACCAGCCGTCCTTTCGCCTTAAAAGCACGCAGTGATTTCTTGAAACGGCAGGGTCGTCCACGACAACGTCGCTCGACTTACTTCTGCCGATTGAATTTTCCCAGAAAAGAACGGGCAGTTTAAGTCCCGTAGTCGGATTGTAAAGCGTAACAAGCGGCTTTTCACCACGTCTGTGGCGGCGCATTGCGGCATAGCACTGGTAGACGATTATCAGCGCATAGACGGGTAGAATTATGCGCAGTGCAACTACGCCGATGTCGAAAATTACCGAGAGGTCAAACACGCCCAAAGCTCCTTTCACAAAATATGTATGCAAAAATTATCAATGTTTATTGTTTAAACGTTAAAAGGTATAATTACAGTTATACCTTTTAACGTTTAAACAGCGTAAAAGTCAATATTTTTTGAGGTAAACAAAAACTCCAAAGCCTGTAAAAGCCTTGGAGTTGATGAACGTAAAATATAAATTTTATCTCTTTGAGAACTGTCGGAGCGTTAAGAAAACAGTTCGGTGAACTGTTTTTAGCTTCGACCACAGCAGCTATACTGCGAGGACCCGCAGTCTAACGAAAAAAACAGCACCATCCGAAGATAGTGCTGAAAAGTTTTCGATAATATGATTATCTCTTACTAAACTGCGGTGCTCTACGAGCTGCCTTAAGACCGTATTTCTTACGCTCTTTCATTCTCGGGTCACGAGTTAAGAAGCCAGCCTTCTTGAGCTTGCCACGGAGGTTCTCTGTGTCATACTGAAGAAGTGCTCTTGAAATGCCGTGACGGATTGCGCCTGCCTGACCTGTTACGCCGCCGCCTGCTACTCTGCAAACAACGTCGAACTTCTCGTCAGTTTCTGTAAGAGCGAGGGGCTGTCTTACGATGAGCTTGAGTGTTTCAAGACCGAAATAATCGTCGATGTCACGGTCGTTGATTGTGATTTTGCCTGTGCCCTGATAAAGTCTTACTCTTGCAACAGAGCTTTTTCTTCTGCCTGTACCGTAAAAATAAGGTGTCTTATCGTACATTATATTCTGCCTCCTTCTTAAGCTTCAACCGTTTCGGGCTTCTGAGCCTGATGGTTGTGTTCTGCACCGGCAAAGAGTCTTAATCTTAAAAGTGCGTTTCTGCCGAGTGTGTTCTTGGGAAGCATACCCTTAACGGCAAGCTCCATAGCCTTTTCGGGCTTTGTAGCCATAAGAGTATCGTAACGTGTTTCTTTAAGATGGCCGATATAGCCTGTGTGGCGCTGCCACTTCTTCTGAGTGAGCTTGTTGCCTGTTAAAACAGCGTCCTTACAATTGATGATGATAACGTGATCGCCGCAGTCTACGTTGGGTGTAAATGTAGCCTTGTGCTTGCCTCTTAAAAGAACAGCTGCCTGTGCTGCAACTCGTCCGAGGGGCTTGCCTGCTGCATCAATTACATACCAGCTGCGTTCAATTTCGCTTTTCTTAGCTAAATATGTTGACATAACATTTCCTCCTGTCTTTTTTCGTGCAGATATGATTATAGTATATATTTTTATCAAAGTCAACACTTTTTTGAAAAAA
>CAZNUF010000215.1:0-2907 GCA_964576125.1 uncultured Ruminococcus sp.
TCGGGGCAAATCTTGAATGTTGAGTCAACGAGAATATCTGTAACATCGTAGTTACCTGCGCAGATACCGCTGATAAAGCCGTAAAGCATATCGTAACCCTCAACAAGATACTGCTCTGTGTCGATAAGTCTTGCCTTGTGAGTTACATCGTAAGTAAGCTTTGAACCCTTTTCAATTACAACTACGTTGCCCGAAGATGCGGCAACAGCCTCGTTTGCAAGGGCGATAAGCTTCTTTGTTTTTCCTGTTCCTTTTTTTCCGATAAGTAAAGTAACCATAATAAAATCCTCCGGTGTATTATACTTTAAAAAGAAATTATTTGAGTCTTGCTTCAAGAGCAGCCTTCTGGTCTTCATATCCGGGCTTACCGAGCAGAGCAAACATATTCTTCTTGTAGCTTTCAACGCCGGGCTGATTGAACGGATTTACTCCGAGCATATATCCCGAAATAGCGCAAGCCTTTTCAAAGAAGTAAATAAGATAACCAAGCTCTGTTTCGTTCATCTCGGGTACGTTGAGAACAATGTTGGGTACTCCGCCATCGTTGTGAGCGAGTACGGTACCCTCAAATGCCTTCTGATTGACAAATCCCATTGTCTTGCCCGAAAGGAAGTTAAGACCGTCAACGTTTGTCGGCTCTGTACCAAGAGTAACTTCTTTTTTACATTTATCAAAGAGAACAACAGTTTCAAACATTGTACGTCTGCCGTCCTGAATGTACTGACCGAGTGAGTGAAGGTCGGTTGAGAAGATAACGCTTGCAGGGAAAATGCCCTTGTTATCCTTACCCTCGCTCTCTGCAAAGAGCTGCTTGAACCACTCTGACATCATTGTGTAGGCAGGCTCGTAGGAAACCATAACCTCCATTACCTTGCCCTTACGGTAAAGAATGTTGCGGATTGCAGCATACTTGTAGCAGTCGTTTGTCATTAAATCGTCGTTGTCAAGCTCTTTCTGTGCTGTAGCCGCACCCTGCATAAGTGCGTCAATGTCAGCACCCGAAACAGCAATCGGCAAAAGACCTACGGCTGTAAGAACAGAGAAACGTCCGCCAACGTCATCGGGTACTACAAATGTTTCGTAGCCCTCTTCGTCTGCAAGAGCCTTGAGTGTGCCCTTTGCCTTGTCGGTTGTGCAGTAGATACGCTCTCTTGCGCCGTCCTTGCCGTACTTTTTCTCGAGCATCTCACGGAATACTCTGAATGCAATTGCAGGCTCTGTTGTTGTGCCTGACTTTGAAATCATATTAACAGAAACGTCCTTGCCCTCGCAAAGCTCCATAATTTCTGCAAGTGCAGAAGAGCTTATGGAGTTACCGGTAAAGAAAATCTGCGGTGTGTCCTTGCAGGTAAGGTTATAATTCTGAGAATTTAAAAACTCAATTGCGGCACGAGCACCGAGGTATGAACCGCCGATACCGATTACGATGAAAACGTCGGTGTCCTTTTTAATCTTTTCAGCGGCAGCCTTGATTCTTGCAAACTCTTCCTTGTCGTAGTCTGTGGGAAGATTGAGCCAACCGAGAAAATCGTTGCCGAGACCCGAACCCTCGTGAAGAGTTTTGTGTGCAGCCTTTACTTCTGCTGCTACGCCTTCATACTCGTGTTCGTTGATAAATCCTCTTAAATACTTGTCTGTTAGTTTAGTTGCCATTTATAATTCCTCCAAATTTCTTATTCGGAATAATAAAATATGTATTCTCCGATATAAGTACCTTTGTTGTTTTATTATACTATAATACAAGTATTTTTGCAAGGTCAATTTGTCAATTTTTATAATGAAATTAGAGAATTAAAAAGAACTCCGAATACCGAGCCGAAGGATACTTCATCTACAGAGTCTGCGGCAGTAATATCGCACGTTTTTACTGTCTTTCCGTCAATGCTGTAGGTCAGTGTTCCGAGCTTCTGATTTTCCTTTATCGGAGCTGTTACGCTTTCGGGCAAATCAATTGACGTTTTTATTTCAACATTATTGCTCTTGTCTACAACGACCTTTGAAGAAGAATCACAATTAAGCTTGACGGTTTTCTCCATTCCACCGTCAACCTTTAGTTCAAGCGGCATATCATCGGGCAGTTTTAATTCTTTAACCGAAATATTAGCAAAGCCGTAATCAAGCAGAGCCGCCGCATCTGAAAATCTCTCCTTACCTGTTTTACAGCCGAGAACTACCGCAACCAGCGACACATCTCCCCTTTTTGCCGAGGCAGACATACAACAGCCGGCGTCGTTTGTTGTGCCTGTTTTCAGTCCCGTTATGCCGTTGTAGGTTTTAAGAAGTTTATTGGTGTTTACAATCTGGGTTTTTCCGTCCCTTAAATTATCAAGCCAGATTGACGTGTAATCAAAAATCTTTTCGTGCTTCATAAGTTCCCGTGACATAATTGCAACATCGTATGCAGACGAGACGTGTCCGTCCTCGTCAAGACCGTTACAATTCTTAAAAACAGTATCATTCATTTTAAGCTCTTTTGCACGTTTGTTCATCTGCTCAATAAATGCATCTTCACTGCCGCTTATGTGCTCTGCAAGTGCAACAGCCGCATCATTTGCCGAAGCTACGACGGTTGCCTTTATCATATCATCGGCACTCATTGTTTCTCCCGTTTCAAGCCAGATGTCACTTCCGCCCATTGAAGAAGCGTGTTCGGAGGCTGTTATTGTATCATCAAGCGATAGCTTTCCGCTGTCGATTGCTTCAAAAACGAGAAGTAAGGTCATAACCTTTGTGACTGACGCACAAGGGCGCCGGTCGTGTGAATTTTTCTCAAAAAGAATTTTACCTGTTGATGTTTCCATAAGCACAGCCGATGGTGCTGTTATGCTGTCGACAGAAACTGCATTTACTCGTACGGGAAAAACCACAGTTAGCATAAGCGCAAAGCAAAGCGTGGTTGAGATAATT
>CAZNUF010000216.1:0-2903 GCA_964576125.1 uncultured Ruminococcus sp.
CTTCACGCTCGACATTGCGCCGAGCGAAACGAGAATACAATCGGTGATTTTTTAAAGAATATGATTAGAGTAAATATTATTTGCATTGGCAAAATAAAAGAAAAGTATTTTACCGACGCAATAAACGAATACGCAAAAAGACTTTCGGTGTTCTGCAAATTTTCGGTTGTCGAGCTTGCCGAGGAAAAGCTAAAAAGTAACAATCCTAATGAGTCGCAAATCAGCGAAGTAATAAACGCAGAGGGCAGACGGATTTTGCAGAAAATCGGTCAGTCCGATTACGTTGTCGCTATGTGCATTGAGGGGAAAATGCTGTCTAGCGAGGAGCTTTCAAGGATGCTTGACAGCGTTTCAGTCAGCGGAAAAAGTACGGTGGATTTCATAATCGGCGGCAGCTACGGCTTGAGCAGTGAAGTTAAGCAACGTGCAGATTTAAGGCTTTCAATGAGCCGAATGACGTTCCCTCACCAGATGGCAAGAATGATTTTAAGCGAACAGATTTACCGTGCATTCGAGATTTCATCAAACGGTAAATACCACAAATAATTGTGAAACATTTGGAATTACTGCCAATTCAAAATTTACGCTTTTACGTAGGGACACGGCGTGCCGTGTCCGCATTATTATTTTAGATAAATACAGGAGTAATTATGGCGCTTGACGGAATTTTTTTAAGGCATATAAAAAATGAAATAGAAAATGAAGCGCTCGGCGCAAGGGTTTCGCAGATTTATCAGCCAAACCGTGACGAGCTTGTATTTACGCTGCGCACCTTTGACGGCAACAAAAAGCTATTGCTTTCCGCAAGGGCAAATTCACCGCGCATAAATTTCTGCACAACAACTCCCGAAAATCCTGCACAGCCGCCTATGTTCTGTATGCTGTTGCGCAAAAGGCTCGGCGGAGGAAAGCTCGTTGCTGTTCGACAGATGGACTGCGACAGAGTGCTGTTTCTCGACTTTGAGTGTGTAAACGAGCTGGGAGATACGGTGATGATTACCGTTTCGGTTGAGATTATGGGAATGTACAGCAACATAATAATCATAAATTCCGACGGTGTGATTATCGACTCGCTCAAGCGTGTTGACCTAACAATGAGCAGTAAGCGTATTGTACTTCCGAACATCAGATACGAACTGCCCGAGCCGCAGGATAAGCTGAATATTTTAAATTCAGCTCCGGAGGAGATTGCGCAGAAAATAAAAAATCTTGAAGCTGAAATGCCGCTTAACAAAGCCTTGCTCAAGGTCATTCAGGGCGTTTCGCCGATTGTGTGCAGAGAGCTTGAATACAGCGTTATGGAGGGTGCTTCAAACCGCCTTGACGGCGTTCTTTACGACCGACTCATTAGTGAAATCGGCAGACTGAAAGTAATTGCCGAGAATTGCAGTGAAAAGCCGTGCATTGTCTATCGTGAGGACGGCAAGCCGCTCGACTTTTGCTTTATGTCGATTAAGCAGTACGGAAGCTTTGCAAGGGTTGAAAGCAAGGGCGGATTTTCCGAAGTGCTCGACGCTTTTTATGACGAGCGTGACAGCCGTGAGCGAATGAGGGTAAAGTCGCAGAGCCTTACGAAAATGCTTACGAATACTGCTGAACGAATCGCACGTAAAATTACAAAACAGCAGTCGGAGCTTTCGCAGTGCGCAAACCGTGAACAGCTTAGAATCTGCGGTGATTTGTTGCAGGCTAATCTGTATAGAATTGAGCGTGGAGCACCGTTTGCCGAGGTTGAAAATTATTACGACGCTGAGGGCAGGACAATCAGAATAAAGCTCAATCCTGCAATTTCTCCTGCAGCGAATGCGCAGAAGTATTACAAGGATTATCAAAAAGCAAAAAACGCCGAGGCGGTACTCGGCGAGCAGATAGAAAAGGGCAAGTCGGAGCTTGAATACATCGAGTCGGTGCTTGACGAAGTAAGCCGAGCTGAAACGGAAAGAGAGCTTGCACAGATAAGAGAAGAGCTTACCGAGCAGGGGTATATGCACCGTCAGAAGGGAAAGCAAAAGCCTTTGTCACAGTTACCACCGCTTGAATTTGAGTCAAGCGACGGTTTTAAAATTCTTGTCGGCAGAAACAACAGGCAGAACGACAAGCTCACCCTGAAAACAGCTTCAAAAAATGATATGTGGCTCCACACCAAGGATATTCACGGCTCACATACGATAATTCTTGCTGACGGACGTGAGATAAGCGACATCGCAATAATAGAGGCGGCTCGTCTTGCGGCGTACCACAGCAAGGCAAGGAACAGCAGTCAGGTTCCTGTTGACTACACGCTTGTGCGCTATGTCAGCAAGCCCTCAGGCGCAAAGCCGGGAATGGTTATTTACGTAAACAACAAAACAGTATATGTTAGTCCGTCACCTGACGGAAAAACGGAACGGCTTTGACCGTTCCGTTTTTACATAAGCGAAACAAGGTCGGGTAAATCAAACTCATTTTGCAAAGCACCGTTTAAAGCAAAGGCAATCAGCCTTGATGCTCGTTCTGTGAGCAAATCAATTTCCCTCGGAATTACTACCATCTGTCTGCCGTGCGGAGAAATCTGCTCCCTCGTTTGTGCGTCAAATTCATCTCCTATTAAGTCGTTTGCAAGCGTCTGAACGTCAACAACAGTCGGAACACCTATTGCAATTACAGGCACTCCGATTGTTTCCTTGTTTATTTTCGTTCTGTGATTTCCCACTCCTGCACCGGGGGAAATTCCCGTATCGCTTATCTGTAACGTGCAGCCGAGCCGTTCAAGTCTGCGTGACGCAAGAGCGTCAATTGCGACGACTGCATTCGGTTTTATCCGCTTTACAACGCTCATTATATATTCGCCTGTTTCAATGCCCGTCTGTCCTGTAACGCCTGTCTGCATAACTGCAACGGGGCGGAGCTTGTCAAGTCCTGTC
>CAZNUF010000217.1:0-2878 GCA_964576125.1 uncultured Ruminococcus sp.
CTCTGTCTTCAACTGTAACCATTCTTGAGTTACGGTCTCTTACCTTTTCAATTTCTTCGTCAACAAGCTCATCTGTAACTTCAGTTGACTTCTTTGTTACTTCGATACCGAGGTAATCCTTGATTTCCATATCGGGTTCAACAACAACTGTAGCCTTAAATGTAAAGCCGTCCTTGCCTGCTTCTACAGCTTCAAGGCTTTCAACCTTAACGATTTTAACGTCAGCTTCATTTGCAGCCTCATAAAGAGCCTCGGGATAGCAATCCTGCATAGCGTCCTCATAGAAAACTTCGCTTCCGTACATTTTCTCTACAACCTTACGGGGAGCTTTGCCCTTTCTGAAGCCCTGAATGGAAATATTTTTAACCTGTCTTTTATAAACAGAGTTAATTGCTTTTTCAAATGTTTCACCGTCAACATTTACAACTAATTCGTATGTATTAGCCTGTTCTGCCTTTTTGCTTTCCTTTAATGCCATTATAAAATTCCTCCAATTGTTTGTTTAAAAATAAATATCACTTGATTATATCACAATATTTCGCTTTTTACAATAGATAAAATAAATAAATTATCTAACCAACACGGGCATAAATGAAACTTTATCACAGGAAATCAGCTTTAAATCTATTCCTTTATAATTGCCCTCAAAAGCGCTCCTTATTCCACGCTGACCGTGAATATGACCGTAATAGCACTTTTTTATGTTGTAATTCAAAAGAACATCGACTATTTCCTTGCACTCAATTCCGCCGAAAACAGGCGGATAATGAAGAAACACAACAGGAGTTTTTTCTGTTTTTACTGCGCTTTCAATTGACGCTTTAAGTCGTCCGACTTCTCGATTAAGCACCTTAATATCTTCGGGCTTATCGTTTTCAAGAAACCAGCCTCTTGTGCCGCATATTGCGTATTCGCCGCATTCATATGAATTATTGAAAAGTATGGAAATTGAATTGAGTGAGTTTTGTGCGAGAAACTTGTCAATTTTGCTCTTTGTTCCCCACCAATAGTCGTGATTCCCTTTTAAAAATATCTTTTTACCGGGCAAATTGTCGATAAACTTAAAATCAACGTATGTTTCTTCAAGCTTCATTGCCCAGGAAATATCGCCTGCTATGACAACCGTGTCATCATCTGTAACAATGCTTTTCCAGTTGTTTTCGAGTCTTTGCGTGTAATCGTTCCACCCGGCGAAGATGTCCATAGGCTTATCTTCGCCGAGTGAAAGATGTAAATCCGCAATAGCAAACAAAGACATTATTCTATTCCGAGTGCATTAAGCACATAATCCTGCATTTTGTCAACTTCTGTAACGTCTGAAAAACGTGAAGTCTTATTCTTAAGACCTGCAAGAGGTGCAGGAACAGCAGTGCCGGAAATTTCGTTGAGCTTGTCAACCATTTCAAATTCTGTTTCGGGAAGCTCTGCTTCGGGAGCTACAGCCTGTAATACAGCCTTTGAGAACTTATAGGGGCTTGCAGTTGATGCAATTACAGCAGGAGTGTTGTCGCCTGTTTCGTTTACATACTGCTCATATACATTAACTGCAACGGCTGTATGTGTGTCGCAGAGGTAATTATCTTGCTCAAACAGCTTGCTGATTGTTGCCTTTGTCTGAACATCGTCACAGTAACCGCCGAAGAACTTGTCCTTGATTACAGCCTTTACCTCGTCTGTAACCTCATACTTGCCCTCTGACTTGAGCTTATTCATCCAATCTCTTGTTGTTTCGTCGCTGTTGCCCGAAAGCTTGTACAAAAGACGTTCAAGGTTGCTTGAAACGAGAATATCCATTGAGGGTGAAATTGTAGTATAGAAATTTCTGTTCTTATCATAAACGCCTGTTCTTATGAAATCTGTAAGAACATTGTTTGAGTTTGAAGCACAGATAAACTTATTAATCGGAAGTCCCATAAGACTTGCATAGTATGATGCAAGAATGTTACCGAAGTTACCTGTCGGTACAACAACATTTATTTTATCGCCGAGTGCGATTTTGCCCGAATTCACCATATCGCAGTATGCAGAAATGTAGTAAACAATCTGCGGAAGAAGTCTGCCCCAGTTGATTGAGTTTGCAGAGGAAAAAAGCATATTGTTCTCTGCAAGCTTTTCTGATACTTCGGGAGTAGTAAAGATTCTCTTAACGCCTGTCTGTGCATCGTCAAAGTTACCCTTGATAGCGCATACATTTACGTTTGCACCCTCCTGAGTGTTCATCTGATGTTTCTGCATCGGGCTTACACCGTCAACAGGATAGAATACAAGAATTTTTGTATGGTCAACGTCCTTAAAGCCTTCAAGTGCAGCCTTACCTGTATCACCCGAGGTTGCAACAAGAATTACTGCGTCTTTACCGTCATAAGTCTTTTTGAGTGACTTTGTGAGAAAGTGCGGAAGAATCTGGAGAGCCATATCCTTAAATGCGCAGGTAGGACCGTGCCAGAGCTCAAGAATATTGAGAGCCTTTCCGTCAAGATTGCAGAATGTCAGAGGAGCAGGATTTTCGCCTCCGAACTTCTCGGAAGTATAAGCCTTTTCTACGCAATCGTTGATTTCTTCCTCTGTAAAATCGGTAAGAAAATCAGAGAAAACCGTTTTGGCTCTGCCCTTATAGTCAATCTTTAAAAGAGCCTTAAATGTGTTTTCATCGTATTTCGGAAACTCCTGCGGAACGAATAAACCTCCGTCCTTTGAAATTCCCTGTGCGATAGCCTGTGCTGAGGAAACAACTTCCGCAGCATTTTGTGTGCTGTTGTATAACATTGAAATCTTCCTTTCAAATGACTTCCATACCGATAAAAGGTAAACAGATACTCTATTATCAGTATAAACTTAAAATATTTTACTACATAATTCGCCTGTTGTCAAAGTTTTC
>CAZNUF010000218.1:0-2858 GCA_964576125.1 uncultured Ruminococcus sp.
AATTCATTACTGCCTTGTCACCGATTACAGGACAAACAGTATCTTCAGTATTGCTTTCTGAAAGTGTAAGAATTTCAGAATCATATGTGAGATACCACTGTAAATCAAGAACATTCATATTAGACTTCATCCAATATGTTACAACAACTTCGTTAGTTGACTTGATGTATTCAGCAGTAGCCTTCGGGAAGTAGTTTGAAACAGCATTTACAGTAAGATAAGGAACTGTGGGCTCCGGTTCAGCTGTTGTTTCAGGAACTGTTGTTTCCGGCTCTGGAGCTACTGTTGTTTCAGCGCTTGTAGGCTCATCATAAGTAGAAGCTGAAAGCTCTGTTCTGCGGTCAACCTTTACTGTCTTTGTAGAATCGTTGTTGAGAACTTCAGAGAAGTTACAAAGCATTACTTCTTCATTAGGATCGCTTCTTAAGGTTGAGGGATCAACCTTTGAAACACGAAGAACATTAACATCAAGGTCAACTGTTGTTGTAAC
Source organism: uncultured Ruminococcus sp. (assembly GCA_964576125.1). Lineage (GTDB taxonomy): Bacteria > Bacillota > Clostridia > Oscillospirales > Acutalibacteraceae > Ruminococcoides. The sequence goes on from CAZNUF010000218.1 coordinate 491, forward strand.
AGGAGCGCTTGCTGAAATATCCTTTACATCAAAAACAATTGAAACATATGCTTTTTCTGCTGAAGTAAAATCGAAGAGCTTAAGATTGGTAGCATTATACTTAATTACGCCGTCTAAACCGAGGTTGAAAACAGCCTTATCTCCGATTGCAGGACAAATAGATTCTGGAGTGTTTTTATTTGATACTGAGAATACGCTTGAATCATAGTAGAGACACCACTCTGTATCAAGAACATTTTTAGATGATTTCATCCAATAAGTTACAGTTACTTCCTTAGTAGCCGCATTATACTCAGCAGTTGCCTTCGGGAAATAGTTTGAAGTAGCATTTACTGTGAGATAAGGTGTTGTAACAACAGAAGCTTCAGTTGATACTGTAGAAAGTGTAGACTCTGTTGAATCTGTTGTTTCGGAAGTGGCACCGGTTTCTTCAGTTGAAGGCTCTGTAGCGGGTTTATCCTTTGCAGGCTGATAATCTGAAGAATAGAGTGTGCCCTTTTCTGCAGCCATTTCCTTTGTAGGATATGTACCGTACTCACCGTTACCGTAGTAGAAGTACCATTCGCCGCCGCTTACAATTTTACCGTTAAGCGGATTTTCTGAAATCATATTAGGATTGATAACATAAATCATATTATCAAAGTCAAACGAAAATCCGAGGTCATACTCTTCATCATAGAAGAAGTTATCAACGAAAGTACCGAGAGCAGCCTTGTCATCATTATAGCTTGCTTCCATTTCAGCAAACCACTCTGAATCATAAATATCGCTGTCGCCGTCTGAATAGAACTGGCTTGCAACATCAACAGTCTGGATAGCTTTTGCATAATCAGGGGCAGTCGGGTCATCACCACCGTCATAACCATTGTTCCAGATGATAGTAGTTGAATCAACAGGAACATCGCAGTAGTATACCTGTGTAGCATCTGCATTCTGCGTACAATAACCCGGCCAAGCTTCAGGAGCGTCAGCACCGAGCCACCAGTAAATGCCTGCATCAAAAGCACAGTCATTATACCAATCCGAAGGCATATAGAAATAATATCTGTTTGTTTCGACGCCTTCTGAGGGAGTATATCTACCCTGGTCGTCTACTTCTGCTGAAACGCTTACAGCTGCAACTGCTACCATTGAAACTGTCAGCATAAGCGTGAGAAGAAGACTTATAATTTTCTTGGACATTTAAATTTCCTCCCATTTACAATTTCCGATTATATTGGGTATATATATTATATTATAATCCCAAATAAAAATCAAGTCTTTACAATAAAAAAGGGGGGATTTTGGTATATTAAATTTACCAATTTTTTGAAACAAATTTGTATAAAAATGTCAATACATTGTTTTTAAAGTATTTTAATGTAAATTAACATACTATATATCATTACAAACTCAAAACGCTCCCACAAAGGGGAGCGTTTCGAAATAAGCAATTAATTATTAATCAAACTTATTAGTTGTACTTTTTACGAGTAAATACAACTACGCCTGATACAGCAGCTAATACTACGAGAAGGATTACTGCGTATGTAGCTTCACCTGTCTGAACAGCACCGCCTGATACTGTTGAAGTAGGTGTGTCAGTTGAAGCAGGTTTTGTTGCAGAAGCGGGATCTGTTGAAGGCTGGCCGGGCTTTTTACCGGGATCTGTAGGATCAGCGGGTTTTGTAGGATCGGGCGTATCCTTTGTAGCAGGAGCATCAGTTGTCTTTTTAAATGTTCCCTTTTCAATAGCCTCTTCCTTTGTAGGATATGTGCCGTATTCACCGTTTCCATAGTAGAAATACCAGTCACCTACATATGTCTTTTTACCCTCGAAGTTTTCATCAGTTTTGTTAAGGTCAAGAACAAAAATCATATTGTCAAAGTTAAATGAAAGACCAAAACCATACTCTTCTTCCATGAAGAAGTTATCAGCGAAATCGCCGAGAGCAGCCTTATCACCATTATAGCTCTCTTCCATTTCAGCAAACCAATCAAAATCATAGAGATCGCTGTCGTCTGCACTATAGTACTCAGTACCGGCATCTTTAGCTTGTTTAGCTTCTAAGTATTTGGGATTTTCCTTATCCTTGCCGCCGTCAAGGTAGTTGTTCCAAACAATAGTAGGAACATCTGTAGGACAGTCTAAATAATAAATGTCCTCAACTTCGCTCTTCTGAACCTTATATCCGGGCCATGCAAGAGTACCGCCTGAGCCGTCTACAGCACCGCAAGCGTCAGTACCATTCCACCAGTAAGCACCTGCAGTATTTGTGTTTGCACTATACCACTCTTTGGGCATAGCAAAATAGTATCTGTATGTGCCGCATTTTACGTTGTCACCGGGTGCATAGCAACCGTTTGAGTCAATTATAGCCGAAGCACT
>CAZNUF010000219.1:0-2855 GCA_964576125.1 uncultured Ruminococcus sp.
TTGCTTCGGGAGCCATAATAAATGCCGCCGCCTCAACATTGACAGGTGAAATTACTGCTTCGGGAAGTGCGTAAACAACGTCTGCGTTTGCTCCTGTGCCTGCAAGTGCGATATATGCCGAGCCGATAGCCTTGCCCGTTACAACGGAAATCTTGACTGTTGTAGCCTCTGCATAAGCCGAAACCGCCTTTGCGGCACACTTGATTGACTCAAAGCCCGAGCAGTTGACAAATGAAATTACGGGAAGTGAGAAAGCGTCGCAGAAACGTACAAACTTTGCAACCTTTGTAGTTGACTTGCAGTCGAGCATACCGCCCTTTGTTGCAACGATACCTACAACCTGGCCGCCCAGACGAGCAAGACGAACATTTGCGTTTTTACCGTAATTGTTATAAAGCTTAACCTTGCTGTTGCCGTCGATTGTTCTGCTTACTATGCAGCCGCAACCGTCATCATTAGGAGCTTCTTCAAATGACTGGGGAGCCATATTAAGGTTATTGGAAGGAAGATAGAGCATAAGTTCTTTAGCCATTGCAATTGCTTCCTGAGTATCCTTTGCAGTCATAGCGGAAATACCGTTTTCGGCATTGTATTCTGCACTTGAATTCTCGCCTGTTACTGAAAGTGAAAGCTGTGCCTTTTCGCTCATAATAACAATGTCTGCGCTTACAGCGTTAAGAGCCGATGTTCCGAGGCAAGTACCTAAAACTACGGAAATCTGCGGAACTACGCCCGAAAGAGCAGCCGCACTATTGAGAACCTCACCGCAGCCTGCAAGAAGCTCTGTGCCCTGTGAAAGTCTGCCGCCGATGCTGTCGTAAAAGCCGACAACTGGAGCGCCTGTTTTAAGTGCGAGGTCATAAAGCTTTTTAAGTTTTGCAGCCTGTGCCTTGCTCATTGCACCGCCGCAGATGTCGCTGTTCTGTGCAAAGGCATAAACCGGCATACCCTCAACTGTTCCGAAGCCTGCAACAACCTCGGCAAAGCCTTCGCCTGATTTTGCAAACGCATCAATTTCACAAAAGCTTTCAGCGTCAAAGAACTCCGTAATTGTCTTGTAAGCGGAAGTTGAAGCAATTTCAGCCTTTGCCTGATTGATTTTTTCAATACTCATCTTAACATCCTCCAATACTATGTATTGAATACACGGTAACAGAATACCGCATACTAATTTTTCATTTTACATTATATCCTATCTTGAATAAAAGTACAAGAAAAAAGCTATGCAATTTTTTAAATTTGAACAGTTTATATATTTATTATAAGAAATAATAAAATATATTGTAAATTTATAAGGGCAAATTTTAAATGAAATCTGAAGATTTTTTCTGAAAAGAAAATAATTGTAAACGCTAAATCGGTTTCCCGTTTACAATAGGACTTGCAAGGAGCTTTTTAACCTCAATTTCCGTTAGGTCACGCCAGTCACCCTGCTTGAGCATACCCATTTTTACACAGCCGATTTGTGTGCGTTTCAGTCTTGCAACCTCAAGTCCGACTGCATCGCACATTCTGCGGATTTCACGGTTCTTACCCTCGTGAAGCATCATTTCAAGAACGACTCTTCCCTGCTCCTTGTGCAGTACGTGAACTCTTGCAGGGGCAGTCTTTTTGCCGTCAAGCTCAACGCCTGTTTCAAGCTTTATGAGCTGTTCCTCGTCAATTGACGGGCGTACCGTTACACGGTAGATTTTATAAACTCCGTTTTTCGGATGCATAACCTTGTTTGCAAAGTCGCCGTCGTTTGTAAGCACAAGCATACCCTCGGAGTCCTTGTCAAGTCTGCCGATTGGATAAACCCTTTCGCCAACGTCCTTGACAAGCTCGGCCACGCATTTTCTTCCTCGGTCATCACTCATTGTGGTTATAAAGCCTCTGGGCTTATTGAGCATAATATAACGGTAGTGAGCTTTGGGCAAAATAAGCCTTTTGCCCTTTACAAAGACCTTGTCGGCGGCTGTTACCTTGTCGCCGAGAATTGCAGTTTTGCCGTTTATCTTGACGTGACCGCCCAGAATAAGCTCCTCTGCCTTTCTTCGTGAGGCTACTCCGCATTGTGATATGAACTTCTGAAGTCTTATGGGTTCGTTTTTAGCCATATGTAAACAAATCCTTTATCATTGTAAAAATATTTTTATTTTCCTTTTTAGAATTAACGCTGTCAACAGCAACTAATTTGTTTTCTTCAATCATTTTGCCGTTTAGCGTATATTCAATCCTGCCTACATTTTCGCCTTGTCTAATAGGTGCATAAAGAAAGCTGTCAAGGAAAATCTTTCTTTCAATTTTACCCTTGTCAGCAGACGAAATAACAATTGAAACAGGCTTTTCTCCTGTTACCGTTACGCTGTCGCTTTTCCCTCCCACGCAGGGAACATCTGCAAAAAACGAGGTATCGTCACAAGTGTAGCACGAATACTTTTCAAAGCCGTAGTTATAGAGCGAGATGTGGTCGTTCCAGTCGTTTCTGTCATTAAGCGTAACGCAGATAAGTGTTAAGCCGTCTTTTTTCGCCGCAGAAACAAGGCATCTGCCTGCCGACATTGTGTAGCCTGTTTTGCCGCCTATGCAGTATTCATACAAGGAAAGCAATCGATTGTGGTTTGAATAAGTTGTTTTCTTTGAGCTCGGTTCAATAAATTCAACGGTTGCGCTCTTTTGAGAGGTGAGCTTTGCAAAATCCTCATTCTCAAGTGCATAGGACATAAGCAGAGCCATATCGTAAGCTGTTGAGTAGTGATTATCGTCATCAAGTCCGCTCGGCGTTACAAAGTGGGTGTTCTTCATTCCGATTTGCTTTGCTCGCTTATTCATTTTATCGGCAAATTTTTCGGTACTCCCCGAAATTGTCAGAG
>CAZNUF010000220.1:0-2854 GCA_964576125.1 uncultured Ruminococcus sp.
CTCCCGCAAAGAGGTTACACGTTCCACATCCTCCTCGCTCTCCTCCTTCATCACACTAAAATACCGTTCCATCCCTGCCTCTAGAATCTCCTTCTTGTCCTTGAAATAATAATAAAAGGCCCCCTTGGTCAAGCCCGTGGCTTGTTCCAATGCTTTCAGCGAACAGGCCTTATACCCCCTGTTCAAGAATTGCAGAAACGCCTTTTTTACTATTTCCTCCCGAAGTTCTGTCATAGAAACCTTTATTATATCATACAAAGATAGAGATAAAAACTGAATATCTTAAATTTAACATTTAGATTCACGTTAACACGGGAAATAATCATTTTTTATAAGTTGTCATCAGGATATCACCTTCTAATAATAAAATAATAGAGTTACAAATCATAATCACTAGTGGATTACTTCCGTATATAAAATTTTTAATAAGCTTATAAAATCTTATTAAAACGCTATTCTAAGTATAGCGTTTTATTAGGGTTTTAATAGCGTTTTAATAGCGTTTTACACGGAAGTGATACAGATGTAATCATGTGTCTTATCCTAAAAAAGTTGACTTGTTCAACAAGTAAACTTATGTCAGTAGCAACAAAATCCAGTGGTTTGTCTCGCCACACGATCGAAGAAAAAATAGAGGCAGTGCGTCAACGAATTTTTCAAGAGAGTAGTTTCCGAGAACTCCAGGAACGTCACGGGATCTGTAGCGCGACGTTAAGCGTTTGGATCAAGAAATATAAAGCTGAAGTTCTTCGTCGTTTCCCGGTAAAAGACTTACCTTTATACGTTCTTAAATACCAGGAAACCATGACCACGGAAGAAGAAAATGAACTCACTCGCCTTCGCCGCGAGAACGAGGACTTGAAATTACTACACGAGGCGAACCTGCTGATGATCGACATGGCCAAGGAGCGTTTCGGCATCGATATAAAAAAAAACTACGAGGAGATGTTATCCGGCGGGTGCTTGAAGGAAGTGCCCGGCGTAAAGGGCAACGACGAGTAGCCTTGTTGTGCGGTCACTTCGGCTACAGCAAGCAGGCCTACTACCGCGGGCAGCGGGCTGGCGACAAACTGGAGAGGGAGTGTTACCTTCTATCGCTCGTCCGGGACATACGCGAGGACATGCCAAACCTCGGCGGGGTGAAACTATGGAAGAAGCTAAATTCCAGCGGTGTCCAGGTCGGGCGTGACGAGCTTTACCGCTTGCTTCGCGCTCACGACTTGATGGTCAAGCACGAGAAAAGGCGAGTGGTAACGACGGATTCCAGCGGGTGGTTCCGGCAGTTCCCAAACCTGGTGAAAGGGCTGGAGATCAAGCGCCCCAACCAGGTTTGGGTCAGTGATATCACTTACGTGGACACGCTCTCGGGGTTCGTCTTTCTCTCCCTGGTGACGGATGCCTACTCCCGCCGGATCATGGGGTGGTTCGTGCACGACAAGTTAAACACGGAAGGACCGTTGAACGCCTTGTACAGGGCCTTCTTGCAGGTCAGGGCAAGCGAGATCGAGGGCACGATACATCACTCGGACAGGGGCGTGCAGTATTGTAGTTACCAGTACAACACAACGCTGGGGATGAAGCGGATGAACACGAGCATGACCCAGGACGGATCTCCGTACGATAACGCTATCGCGGAGAGGGTGAACGGGATTCTCAAGAGGGAGTGGCTGGAACAGGAGGTTTTCGTGAACATCGAACAGGTCAGGGTGAGGGTGGAGAAGGTCGTCGCGTTGTACAACGGGCAGAGACCGCACTTCTCTATAGGGCTGAACACGCCTGATTCGATTTACCGGGACTTGACCGGAAAGTTCGCCTTCCACATGTACTAGTCCAGGAAGGAATTCCCGGTTTTTCGCTACGCGAACGGTTGGCTCATGCCCGTGGAAGGCAGCCAACCGAAGATATTAGGAAAATTTAGTACCCGAATTTATAGGGTGTTTTATTTATATGTCGTATCTTTGATACATTGTTAGGGTGTTTGTTAAAATTTTTGTTTAATCCGAGTCAACCATTTTCAGGAAAGTACACATGATGTGATAATGAAATATACTATGTCATCTCCTTGTTTACTATTTAAATACCGACAGACAACTGATAAGGAAACTTTTAAAATTTTCGTGTGGCAGATGAAATGGAAATCTTTTCGTACTTTTACACGATAAAATTGGACTGGGAAAATGAGCACAAAAGAGGTAGAATGGGACGGGTTGCCTATCCCGAAACGATACTGGGCGATTCTTGCCATTGCCATGGGAATTACGGTTTCCGTGTTGGATGGCACGATTGCTAACGTGGCGTTACCGTCTATCGCGGAGGATTTGCAGGCAACGCCTGCTATGTCTATTTGGATTGTGAATGCTTACCAGTTGGCTATCGTGGTTTCCTTGTTGTCTCTGTCTTCTTTGGGGGATATTTTAGGTTATCGGCGGGTGTATATCGGTGGCTTGTTGATATTTAGCGTGACCTCATTAGCTTGTGCGCTTTCCAATTCTTTGCTGACGTTGACGGTAGCTCGTGTGTTCCAAGGGTTTGGTGCGGCTGCTTTGGCAAGCGTGAATACTTCTTTGATCCGGATTATTTATCCCAAACGATATTTGGGACGGGGAATGGGCATCAACGCACTGGTGGTTGCCGTGTCGGCGGCAGGAGGGCCGACGATTGCGGCGGGAATTTTGTCTGTTGCCTCCTGGCAGTGGTTGTTCGCGATAAATGTTCCCATTGTAATCGCGGCGTTGATTTTATCTTTTCGTTTTTTGCCCGTGAATCCGGTAAAAAGAAGTGGACGGAAGTTTGATTGGATAAGTGGGTTGATGAACGCCTTCACGTTTGGGTTATTGATTTTCTCTATCGAGGG
>CAZNUF010000221.1:0-2851 GCA_964576125.1 uncultured Ruminococcus sp.
CATTATCAAGACGCTGTGTTGCGTTTAGGACGCTTCATTGCATCTTTTTTTGATAAATTATTCAAATTGACCGACGGTTTATCTTTTCTTCTTGTAATCTGAGGCTGTGCATTATCTGTAACAACGTCTTTTGTGATTATGATTTTTTCAATAGTGCTGTCTGACGGAGTTTCAAACATAAGGTCGGTAAGAATCCCCTCGATAATTCCACGCAAGCCTCTTGCGCCGGTGTGCTGTTCCTGCGCTTTCTGTGCAATTGCTTTGAGAGCGTCTTCTTCAAAGTAAAGCTCTACATCGTCAAGCTCAAATAACTTTTTATATTGAGCAACAATAGAATTTTTCGGCACGGTGAGAATTTTTACAAGTGCATCGGTATCAAGTCCGCTCAAAGCGGTAATTACGGGAAGTCTGCCGATAAGCTCGGGGATAATTCCATACTTTACAAGGTCGTGAGCTGTAACTTCTTTCATCCAGTCGGTTTCATCAAGCTCCTTCTTGGACTGAACAAGCGACTCAAAACCGATTACAGAGGAGCCTTTGCGCTTTTCTACTATCTTTTCAAGTCCGTCAAACGCTCCGCCGCAGATAAAGAGAATATTCTTGGTGTTAATCTGCAAAAACTCCTGCTGGGGGTGCTTTCTGCCGCCCTGAGGCGGTACATTTGCAACAGTTCCCTCAACTATTTTAAGAAGTGCCTGCTGAACACCCTCACCGCTAACGTCACGTGTTATTGACGGATTCTCCGATTTTCTTGCAATCTTGTCAATCTCATCAATATAGATTATACCACGTTCTGCTTTTTCTATGTCAAAATCGGCAGCCTGAATAAGTTTTAAAAGGATATTCTCAACGTCCTCGCCCACATATCCAGCCTCGGTAAGAGTAGTAGCGTCAGCAATGGCAAACGGAACGTCAAGTGCTTTTGCAAGAGTCTGCGCAAGTAAGGTTTTTCCAACGCCTGTAGGTCCTAAAAGCAAAACATTGCTCTTTGCAAACTCAACGCTGTCGTCCTGTGAAAAAGAACGCTTATAATGATTATATACAGCTACGCTCAAAGTAACCTTTGCCAGATCCTGACCGATTACATATTCATCAAGAATAGCTTTGATTTCTTTAGGCTTTAAAAGCTCTGCGATTGAAGCAGCAGGCTCGGGCGCTGTTGGATGATTTTTGGATTCACTCTCCCTTTCAAGCTCGCCTGACTCCTCAAGAATATTCATACAAAGTTCAACGCATCTGTCGCAGATATAAACGCCGTTGCCTGCAATCAGACGTCCGACCATATCCTGCGGCTTTCCGCAAAATGAACAGTAAATATCCTTATCGTTGTTTTTATTAGCCATCAGCCAATCCTCACCTTATCTTTTTTCAATAACCTTGTCAATAAGACCGTATTCAAGAGCCTGCTGTGCAGTCATAAAGTTGTCACGATTTGTATCTCTTGCAATAACGTCAATAGGCTGGCCTGTGTTATCGGCAAGAATCTGATTCAAGCGCTGTTTCATATCAAGAATGTGTCTTGTATGAATTTCCATATCTGTTGCCTGACCCTGTGCACCGCCTGAAGGCTGGTGAATCATAATGTCACTGTTGGGAAGAGCAAGACGTTTGCCCTTTGCTCCTGCGGCGAGAAGGAATGCACCCATACTTGCAGCCATACCCATACAAATTGTGGAAACATCACATTTGATGTAGTTCATTGTATCAAAAATTGCAAATCCGTCAGTTACGCTTCCGCCGGGACTGTTGATGTAAAGGCTGATGTCTTTTGTCGGGTCCTGACTTTCAAGATAAAGAAGCTGTGCAACAACAACGCTTGCGCTGGCACTGTTTACTTCTTCATTTAACATAATTATTCTGTCATTTAAAAGACGCGAATAAATATCGTAGGAACGTTCACCTCTGTTGGTCTGTTCTACTACATATGGTACCAATGCCATTTAAAATCATAACCTTTCTTAATATAATTAACAAATATTTATAAAATATACAATTACTTGATTACTGCTTTGTCCTTAACAAGCTTAAGAGCCTTCTCAACCTTAACATCTTCTGTAAGTGAGTCAGCAGGAACTGCAGCCTTAACCTTGTCAATTTCCATCTTGTAAGCGTCAGCCATCTTCTGATATTCTTCGTCAAGGTCAGCGTCTGTTACTTCGATGTTTTCTTTCTTTGCAACAGTTTCAAGAGCAAGTCTTAATTTAACTCTCTTTTCTGCCTCTTCCTTGTACATACCCTTAAGACCGTTTACGTCCATACCCATATACTGCATATAGGTGTTCATATCCATACCCTGTGCACGAAGACGCATCTCAAAATCTCTTACCATCTCTGAAGCCTGATTGTCGTACATTGCCTCGGGAATTTCTCCCTCAAGAAGCTCCATAAGCTTGTTTGCAATCTGGTCGTCAACGTCCTTGTCAGCTTCTTCTGTAAGACGCTTTGCAATTGTTTCCTTAAGCTCTTCCTTGTATTCGTCAAGAGTTTCTTTCTCTGAAACGTCCTTTACGAAGTCGTCGTCAACCTCGGGAAGCTCTTTAGCCTTGATTTCGTGAAGCTTAATCTTGAATTCTGCTTCCTTGCCCTTGAGCTCTTCAGCCTGATAATCTTCCGGGAATGTTACTGTGATAGAAAATTCTTCGTCAGTGCTGTGACCGATAATCTGCTCCTCAAAGCCGGGAATGAAGTTACCTGAACCGAGCTTTAAGTTGTAGTTTTCAGCCTTGCCGCCCTCAAAAGCTACGCCGTCAACAAAGCCTTCAAAGTCGATAACTGCAACGTCACCGTCCTGTGCGGCTCTGTCTTCAACTGTAACCATTCTTGAGTTACGGTCTCTTACCTTTTCAATTTC
>CAZNUF010000222.1:0-2845 GCA_964576125.1 uncultured Ruminococcus sp.
TACGGTGCTGATGTATTAAGACTCTGGGTTGCATCTTCTGACTACCACGCTGACATCAGAATTTCACCCGATATTCTCAAACAGCTTTCAGAAGCATACAGAAAAATCAGAAATACTGCAAGATATATCCTCGGCAATCTCAACGGATTCAATCCTGACGAGAATATGGTTTCTCTTGACGAGCTTATGCCTATCGACAAGTGGGCGCTTGCAAAGCTTAATATTCTTATTGATAAAGTCAAGGCGGCATATGATAAGTATGAATTCCATATCGTATATCACGCTATTCATAACTTCTGCGTTGTTGATATGTCTAACTTCTACCTTGACGTTCTTAAGGACAGACTTTACACCGAGAAAGCAGACAGCAAGGCTCGCCGTGCGGCACAGACTTCAATCTATATCATTCTTAACGCAATGACAAGAATGATTGCGCCTATTCTTGCATATACTTCTGATGAAATCTGGAAATATATGCCTCATTCATCAAATGAGAAGGCAGAGCACGTTATTTATAACGAAATGCCTGAAAAGGTTGACATTTCAATTGACGATGATTTTATGGCTTTCTGGGACGAGATCCACGAGTTAAGAGATGACGTTAAAAAGTCACTTGAAACATTTATCAAGGATAAAACAATCAAGAGTTCTCTTGAAGCAAAGGTAACTCTTTGTGCAAGCGGCGATAAGCTTGCTTTCCTTAAGAAAGCCGAAAACGAGCTTGCAACTGCTTTCATTGTTTCAGAAGTTGAAATCGTAGAAAATTCCTCTGAGCTTGAAATCAAGATTGAAAAGGCAGAGGGTGAAAAGTGCGAGCGTTGTTGGGTAATTTCAAAAACTGTCGGAGAAAACAGTGAACATCCCACACTTTGCTCACGCTGTTGTGATAACTTAAAATAATAACTTATCAATAAACAATCGGTGTGTTTTGCCACACCGATTTGTTATAGTCGTATTTTGGAGGAATATATGCCGTTTATTTCATTGATATTCGGAGCAGTGCTCGTTATAATCGACCAAATTATCAAATATTTTGTTTCCGCTTACCTTCGGCCTGTTGGTTCGGTAAGCGTAATCGATAATTTATTCAGTCTGACATATGTAGAGAACAAAGGCGTCGCATTTGGTATGTTTTCTGATATGCGATGGATTTTTGTTGCTCTTACTGCAATTTTGCTTGCAATTATAATATTTTATATGTTCAAAAAAAGGCCCCAAGGCAAGTTCTTTTATATTTGTGCCGCACTTATAATCGGAGGGGGCATAGGCAATTTAATCGACAGAATATTTTACGGTTATGTAATAGATTATTTAAGTCTTTCGTTTTTCCCTCCCGTATGCAATTTTGCAGATTATTGCATCACAGCAGGCACAATTATGCTTGTTATCTATCTTTTGTTTTTCTCCGACATAATTGACGGCTCAAAAAAGGCGAAGATAAAAAATGACTGAACACAGATTGATTTGTAACGAAAGCGGAATACGACTTGACAAGTTTATTTCCGTTGCTGATGTTTGCTTATCAAGAAGCGCCGCTGTGACTCTGATTGAAAATTCAGGCGTCACTGTTAATGATAAGCAGGTCGATAAAAAGTATAAGCTTTCAGCAGGTGATGTTGTAGTTTTGCAGATTCCCGATCCTGTTCCTTATGAAGCAAAGGCAGAAAATATTCCTCTTGACATAGTTTTTGAGGACGATTACCTGCTTGTAGTAAACAAACCTAAAGGAATGGTAGTCCATCCTGCGGCAGGAAATTATGACGGAACTCTGGTAAATGCGCTGTTATATCATTGCGGCAACAGCCTTTCGGGAATAAACGGCGTTCTTCGCCCCGGAATTGTTCACCGAATAGATAAAGATACAAGCGGACTTCTTATTGTTGCAAAAAACGATTTTGCACACGCACACCTTGCAAAGCAGATTAAAGACCATTCTTTTACAAGAGAGTACGAAGCCGTTGTATTCGGTAATCTGAAAGACGACGAAGGAACGGTTGACGCACCTATAGGCAGGAATCCTAATGACAGAAAGAAAATGTGCGTTACAACTAAAAACAGCAAAAATGCAGTCACGCATTATTCTGTTATCAAAAGATATAAAGGCTATACACATATAAAATGTATTCTTGAAACAGGCAGAACACACCAAATCAGGGTTCATATGGCTTATCTCGGTCATCCCGTAGCAGGTGATACCGTTTACGGAGTAAAAAACGAAAAAGTTTCCTTTAGCGGTCAATGTCTGCACGCACGTAAAATAGGATTTATTCATCCAAAAACGGAAGAATATCTTGAGTTTACCTCACCATTGCCTGAATATTTCAATGATTTCTTAACTAAACTCAATAATATAAGTAAATAATTTGCTTTTTTTGAAAAAAACACTTGAATTATTTTTCCTTTTATGATATTATTAATAGGAATTTGATACCGTCGTTACTCACGACGCGGTTCAAATAACGGCTTTGCCGTCATTTTGAAGCTGATAGTCCGCTGCCGGAAGGTAAGAATATCGGGAAAATTAGGAGGATAAAAATGGACGCATTAAAAACAATTGCTGCCGGTTCTGTCAAGGATACTACTCCTCAGTTCAGCATCGGTGATACTGTAAAGGTATCGGTAAACATTCGTGAAGGCGAAAGAGAAAGAATCCAGATGTTCGAAGGTACTGTTATTGCCAAAAGAGGCAGTGGCGTAGCTGAAACATTTACTGTAAGACGTGTAGCTTACGGCGTAGGTGTTGAGAGAGTGTTCCCGCTCCATTCACCTAACGTAAAAGATGTACAGGTTGTTCGTTACGGTAAGGTTCGCAGAAGCAAGCTCTACTATCTCCGTGACAGAGTTG
>CAZNUF010000223.1:0-2845 GCA_964576125.1 uncultured Ruminococcus sp.
CTCGACCGGATGGACGGCGGGAGCCATTATTTCGGGGGCATACTTCGGCGACAAGATTTCGCCCCTTTCCGACACGACGGTGCTCGCCTCTTCTACCACGAACACGCCGCTTTTCACCCATATCCGCTACATGATGTACACCACGGTGCCGACGATGCTGATTACCCTCATCATCTTCACCGTCGCCGGATTTATGTTCGATCACGACAACGCCGGACAGGCGATGAGCTTTGCCGCCTCCCTGAAAGAGACGTTCCACATCTCTGCTGCCTTGATGATTGTACCGATAGCAACCGGGATACTGATTGCCAAACGAGTAGCTCCAATCATCACGCTGTTTATATCGGCTCTGCTGGCAGCTGTCTTTGCTATTTTGTTCCAACCAGACTTATTACAACAGATAGCTGGAGCTGAAAGCATCAATGCAGCATCCATGTTCAAAGGCGTATTCATGACGTTATATGGTTCTACACAATTAGAGACAGGAAACGAGATGTTGAATTCCTTGGTATCTACCCGTGGAATGGCAGGAATGATGAATACGATCTGGCTGATTATTTGTGCGATGTGTTTCGGTGGTGCCATGACAGCCAGCGGCATGTTGGAAACGATCACTTCCGTCTTTATGCGCTTTATGCAACGCCGTGCCAGTATGGTCGCTTCAACGGTATTTTCGGGTTTGACACTGAATATCTGTACGGCTGACCAATACATCTCCATCATCCTGACAGGTAATATGTTCAAGGAAATCTATCGGAAGAAAGGATACGAAAGCCGTCTGCTAAGCCGTACAACCGAAGATGCCGTGACCGTAACTTCGGTATTGATTCCATGGAATACGTGTGGCATGACGCAAGCCACTATCTTGAGTGTACCGACATTAACTTATCTTCCGTACTGCTTTTTTAATTTGATTAGCCCGCTTATGAGCATAATTATTGCTATCTTGGGCTTCAAAATAAAAAAGCACCATGAAGAAGATCAAGATTAGTCTACTTGGAAAAGTAGTTATTGCCATTGCGACCGGTATTTTATTCGGTCAGTTCTTACCGGCCAGTATCGTACGAATATTCGTTACATTCAATTCTTTATTCGGGAATTTCCTATCATTTTCCATCCCGCTTATTATTCTAGGCCTGGTAACCCCGGCTATCGGTGAATTGGGAAAAGGAGCAGGAAAACTACTGGCCATTACAGCCTTGTTGGCGTATGGTTCGACGATCTTTTCCGGATTCTTTACCTTTTTCAGTTGCGATGCGATTTTTCCATCCATTCTTCCCCCGAATACCGAACTGGCAGCCGTAGAAAATCCGGGAGACTTTATGCTGACACCTTACTTCGAAGTAGCGATGCCTCCATTAATGGACGTCATGACAGCTTTATTGCTTTCCTTTACAATCGGTCTTGGTTTATCCTACATTGAAGGAACAGTTCTCAAAGATGGTTTTACCGACTTTAAAGAAATCATCACGATGTTGATAGAAGTGGTTATCATTCCGCTTTTACCTTTACATATCTTCGGTATCTTCCTCAACATGACTGTCAGTGGACAAGTGGCAGGTATCATAGCGATGTTCCTGAAAGTTATTCTGGTTATCTTCGTTCTCCACGTCCTGCTCTTACTAATCCAGTTCAGTCTGGCCGGATCAGTCAGTCACAAGAATCCGTTACGTTTATTGCGTAATATGCTTCCTGCCTATGCAACAGCGTTAGGTACACAATCTTCTGCTGCCACCATTCCGGTAACGCTGGCTCAAGCTATCAAGAATGAAGTACGGCAGAATATAGCCATCTTCGTGATTCCGCTTTGTGCTACCATTCATCTGGCCGGAAGTACGATGAAGATCGTTGCCTGTGCCATGGCCATCTTATTTATGTCGGGTGAGCCGGTCACATTAACATCCTTTGCCGGTTTTATCTTGATGTTAGGAATCACAATGGTAGCAGCTCCGGGCGTTCCGGGCGGAGCCATCATGGCAGCTTTAGGCTTACTGCAAAGTATGCTTGGATTCAATGAGACCTTGCAAGCCTTAATGATTGCTCTTTACATTGCCATGGATAGTTTCGGTACAGCTTGTAACGTAACAGGCGACGGAGCCATTGCCATCTTAGTAGATAAAATTGCCGGAAAACCTGCTCAAGAAACAGCAGAATAATGACGATATAGCTAAAAACACAGAGACACGAAGCCGCAGAGTTTTTTATTTATTTCCTCTTCGACTTCGTGTCTCTGTATTTATTTATCTCGATCAACGGATATCTATCGGCACAATCGGCTGTTGTTTCACGTCATCCAAAAAGACAGCCTGATATTTTGTCTTCCCAAAATCAATTTGTTTCAAGTCGATGCAACGGATAGCACTGTTGTACATCGTCCGGAAATAAATCTTCCCATTACGAAGATCGGTAACCGAAGTCCATTGTGTGGCACTTGGAATATCAGCATGTATCTCTCCTTTCGGAAACTCTATTCCCACCGGTATATCGAAATTATTCATAATCTGGAAACATTGCAATACCGTTTCAGTAGCCGTCTCCTTCTGAGGTGTAGTTGTCTGATAGAAAGCTGCACGAACAAAGCGGGACGGTGGTGTTACATCGCCCGGTATTCCCAGGAAACCGCTGCCGGCACCAAACGAAGTCAGTTGGATATCCCCGAACTGTTGGGCTTCGGCTGAGCCAGGAAAGAGGTTGACATAATTATTGAGATTCGTCATCTGCCATTCAAATCCGGGAGAATTTGTCAGGACTCCCAAAGGATTATCATAGAAGTTTACCTTTCCATCTACTATTTCGATGACCACCTGTTTACCAGAAAGATCTTCAATCCTCCAGTGTACCGTAG
>CAZNUF010000224.1:0-2842 GCA_964576125.1 uncultured Ruminococcus sp.
TATTTTATCATACTTTTGCAAAAATATCAATGCTTTTAATATGATTTTCTGCAATTATATTGAATTTTTTCAGCTATTCGGCATAATACGCTCCGTTGTCGGAATAATTATCCTGATAAGAATTATCTCCTGCATCACCGTAGGCGTTGTAATTATTCTGTTCTGAATAGTCGGCAGAGCCGTCATATGAATAAGCATTGCTGTCATAAGCCCCGCCGTAATTGTCAGTACCGTTGTCAACATATCCGCCGTCGTAGTATGTATTATCATCCCATGTGTAGTTGTAATCATAATACTGATTGCTGTCAGAATAATCGGCAGGTGCCGTGGTTGACGGAGCTGTCGTCGGCACAGCCGTTTCGGCAGGCTTATAGCGTGAAACCTTTGTGGTGTTACAGGAAGAAACGTCAAGCTTTCCTGCAATTGTGCCGGTGTTATTCGGGTCAAGCTTATTGCTGATAATCGTCATTGCCGTTCTGATTTTATAGTCAATATCCTCGGGCAGCCCGATATTGATTGTAATTCGCTTATCGTATTCAAGCGTGATGTTAGCTGTATCGGTAACGTCAAAAGCCGTAATATTCTTTACGTCGTTAGCAGTCAGACTTTCGGAAACATCTTCAAGAATATCAGGCACGTTTTCATCACTGAAAGAAACATAATCTCCTGCTTTCGTGCTCTCGAGCTTGTCGCATTTAAGCTCGGGGAGCTTGTCCTTGTTGCTGTCAACGCTGTCAAGAATACGTCCCTTGGAGCTTATAAGAAGATACTTTTCGCCGTTTTTAATTACGTATGACGGTATGGCGTCAGTGATTTTTATTGTGATTGTATCGGGAATTGCAAAGCTTATTTCTGCTTTTTCAACATACGGAAGATTTGCTGAAATATTTTCGGGCGTACTGCTGAACGCACCGACTATAATATTCTGCTGAAGCTCAACTCCGCTGAAGGCTATTATCTGGTCCTCGTAATAATACTTGTCGCCCTCAACCTCGATTTTCTCGGTTTTGAACAACACGGTAAGACTTAACACTACGCCGATTACAAGCACAGCGGCAAAAATTGAGCTGTAGATTAAAATGCGTCTGATTCTCAACTGCTTTTGCGTAATCGGTTTTTTGCGCCTGTGGATTACTTCATTTTCCTGCTGATGAATTTCCTTTGCACGGCGCTCCTGCTTTTTTCTTGCGCCGTATTCGTCTATGTAATAGCCGTCGTCAAAATCCTGCGGCTCGAGGTTTCTTATTCTCTCCTCGCTCTCACGAATAAACTTTTCTTCACGGCTGATGTTTTCAAATTTAACGGTTTTTCCTGAATTGACAGCCTCCTCAATCTTGCTTGAGGAACGCTTTTTTGATGCGGATTTTTTAGCTGTTGCAGAGGATTTTTTTGCCTTTTTTTCCTGTTCCCTGTGAAATTTTTGAGCCTGCTTGGCAGCTGATTTTCTCTGCTTTGCTAACTGCTTTCTGTCCTTTGACGAAAGTGTTTTTCTTTCACTCATCGGCAAACTTCCTCCTTTTCTGAATTTTGGTTTCATCGGGCGACTAAGGTGCGTCGCCGTTACTGTATTAAAAGGTTTTATGTAACAATGTGAGCGACGAGGGCGTCGCTCGCTACATTGTGAATCAAACAAACTATATTTTCTTTATGTCTGCACCGAGGGCGGACAGCGTAAGCTCGAAATTTTCGTATCCACGCTCAAGGTATCTTACACCGCTGATTTCGGTCTGTGACTCGGCACATAGCCCTGCGACAACAAGTGCCGCCGCACCACGCAAATCGGTAGCCTCAACAGGCGCACCGTAAAGCGATTTTACGCCCTCGACTACGGCAACCTTTCCGACGGTTTTTATGTCAGCGCCCATTCGGATAAGTTCGCCCGTATGTCTGTATCGATTTTCAAATATGTTTTCTACAAAAACCGTCGTTCCGTCGGCTATACAGGACACCGCAAGCAAGGGAGCCTGTGCGTCTGTCGGAAATCCCGGATAAGGCATTGTGCGGACGGTTTTCATCGCTTTTAATTTTTCGGGAGCAGTAAATTCAAGACTGCCGTTACAGCACCTGATTTTACAGCCTGCATCCTCAAAAACAGGAATGATTGAGGCAAGGTGACTGCAAATAACGCCGTCAAGCGTTATTTTAGAGGCTGTTACGGCGGCACACGCCATAAGCGTTGCACAGACTATTCTGTCGGGAATTATCGAGTGGCTTGTAGATTTGAGCGACTTGACGCCCTCAATTACGACAACGCCCTCGCCTGCTCCGTAAATTTTTGCGCCGCATTTATTGAGGAAATCTGCAAGGTCGCAGATTTCAGGCTCTCTTGCGGCATTTGTAATTGTTGTTGTGCCGTCGGCAAGGCAGGCGGCTATCATTATGTCCTCGGTTGCGCCCACGCTCGGAAACGAGAGGGAAATTTTCGTTCCCTTAAGCCCCTTCGGTGCTGTGCAGTCAAGACAGCCGTGAACTTCACGTATATCCGCACCCATTTCACGAAGTGCTTTAAGGTGCATATCAATCGGCCGCAGACCTATTTCACAGCCTCCGGGAAAGCTTATTTTTGCCCTGCCTGTTCGTGCAAGGATTGCGCCGAGGAAGATAATTGAGCTTCTCGTTTTGCGCATAAGCACGTCGGGAATATCGTATTTATCGATTGTATCGCAGTTTACAAGCACTGCGCTTCCGCTTCGGCTGACCTTACAGCCGAGATAACGCAGTATTCTTGCAGACGCATCAATATCGGAAAGGTCGGGGCAATTGTAAATTATATTCTCGCCCCTTGTGAGTATCGTTGCCGCAAGAACAGGCAGCGCACTGTTTTTGGCTCCTTGAACGTATG
>CAZNUF010000225.1:0-2842 GCA_964576125.1 uncultured Ruminococcus sp.
TTACAATTGAAATGGAAAACTCAAAGGTTATCAAAGCAGAGCTTTACCCCGAAATTGCTCCGAATACCGTTAATAACTTCATCAGCCTTGTAAACAAGGGCTACTACGACGGTCTTACATTTCACCGTGTAATCTATGGCTTTATGATTCAGGGCGGATGTCCCGACGGCACAGGCTGCGGCGGTCCCGGATACTCAATCAAGGGCGAATTTTCTCAGAACGGCTTTGAAAATAATCTCAAGCATACCGAGGGAGTGCTTTCAATGGCTCGTTCAATGATGCCCGATTCCGCAGGCTCACAGTTCTTTATTATGCACAAAAACGCTCCTCACCTTGACGGTCAGTATGCAGCTTTCGGCAAGGTAGTTGAGGGAATGGATGTTGTAAATGAAATCGCAGAATGCGACACTGACTATTCCGACAAGCCGCTTGACGCACAGGTTATGAAAAAGGTGACAGTAGAAACCTTCGGGGAAACCTATCCCGAACCCGAAAAGGCTTGATTCAATTCGGAAATATTAATTTAATTTATTGCCTGCCGTAGGGACACGGCGTGTGTCCTCGGTATATAATATAATTTGAAAGGATTTTTACTATGAACGTACTACTTGCAGGCGGCGCAGGATATATCGGCTCTCACACCTGCGTTGAGCTTATAAACGCAGGACACGATGTTGTAATTGCCGACAATTTTTCAAACAGCTGTCCCGAGGCTGTAGCCAGAGTAGAGGAAATTACAGGCAGAAAAATTCCTCTCTACGAAGCAGACGTATGCGACAAAACCGCTGTTGAAAAGATTTTTTCTGAAAATAAAATCGACGCAGTAATTCACTTTGCAGGACTTAAGGCGGTAGGCGAAAGCTGTGAAAAGCCCGTTGAGTATTACAGAAACAACATTGACTCAACGCTTACTCTCCTTGAAACAATGAAGAAGTATGGCGTAAATAACTTTATTTTCAGCTCCTCTGCTACCGTTTACGGAACTCCAAAGACAGTTCCTCTTGTAGAAACAATGCCTACAGGCTCTCCGACAAATCCCTACGGCTGGACAAAGCTTATGATGGAGCAGATTCTTACAGATACCGCAAACGCAAATCCCGATATGTCGATTGTAATTTTAAGATATTTCAATCCTATCGGCGCACACGAAAGCGGAAGAATCGGTGAAGACCCCAACGGAATCCCTAACAACCTTATGCCTTACATTACTCAGGTTGCGGCAGGCAGACTTAAATGCCTCGGAGTTTTCGGCAACGATTATCCTACCCACGACGGAACGGGCGTTCGTGACTACATTCACGTTGTTGACCTTGCAAAAGGACACGTAAAGGCTATTGATTATTCCGCCGAGCATAAGGGAACGGAAATTTTCAATCTCGGAACTGGTACAGGCTACAGTGTACTTGACATTGTAAATGCTTTCTCAAAGGTAAACAACATTGAAATTCCCTATGAAATCAAGCCTCGCCGTGCGGGTGATATTGCGGAGTGTTTCGCTGATGCCTCAAAAGCCGCAGAAATGCTTGGCTGGACGGCTGAAAAGACGCTTGAAGATATGTGTAAAGACTCTTGGAACTGGCAATCCCACAATGTAAATGGTTATAAATAACAAAAGAAGTGTTTTACTTTTGTGCAACTAAACGAAAAAACAATATTTTGTAAAAAAACTACCTTTATGAGGATTTTTTTATTGACTTTTGGCGGTTTGTTGTTATATAATAAATATGCTTATAGAAGCATTATCATATTAAGGAGGAAAAAGAAAATGTTCAAAAAAGCAATTAGCCTTTTGCTTTCATTGATGTTGATTGTTACTTCATTATCTGTAACTATCATCAGCGTATCGGCTGCTGACGGTTCAGTGTATAAAGTAGCTGGTGTTGATGCACTTACCGGTGACGGTCCTGACTGGCAGCCGAGCGCAGAGTTATCACCTTCAAATGTTATGACAGCAAAAGAAGACGGTACATACGAAAAAGTATATACCGATGTTCAGGTCGGAAATTCCTATGCAATTAAAGTTGTTGAAAACACAGCAGATGGTAACTTTAATTGGTATGGTATTGACGGCGGTGAAGATAACTTTATCTTCAATGTTACTTCCGTTTGCGACGTAACAGTTAATTTCGACCCCGCAACACTCAAAATCACTGTAACAGGTGAAGGTGTTGAAGTTCCCACAGGCTTTGAAGTTGAGTCTGTTCGTGCCGTTGGTAACGGTGACGGAAACTGGCTTAACGGCGTAGCTTGGGATCCCGCAGCAGATGAAAACCTCATGACAGAGGTTGCACCCAATGTATATGAAATCACATATACAGACCTTGATGAGTTTGAGAACTATCAGGTTAAGTTCGCTGCGAACGGTAGCTGGCAGCCTGCAAACTGGGGCGGCACATACGAAGGTTCAGGTGTTGAATCTGAAGCTGTATTCAGCAATAATCCTGCTAACATCACTGTCGAAGTTCCTTATGAACTCGCTGATGTAACTCTCAGACTTGACCTTACAAACTTTGACTATGCAACAAAGTCAGGTGCTAAGTTCACAGTTACAGTTACAGACAAGACAGGCGGCGAAGAGACAACTGCTCCTACAGAAGCTACTGAAGAAACAACAGAAGCTACTGAAGAAACAACAGTTGCTACAGAGCCTGAAACAACTGAAGCAACAACAGCAGCTACTGAGGCTCCTAAGGGTCTTACAGTAAACGCTACTTCAAACTACTTCCCTGCTTTCTCAACATTCGTTAAGGAAGGCGAAGAGTATGTAACAGTTACATACTTCCTCGACAGCTCTAAGGATATGCTTAACTGCCAGTGGGAGTTAAAGTATGATCCCAACGTC
>CAZNUF010000226.1:0-2839 GCA_964576125.1 uncultured Ruminococcus sp.
CCAAACAACACGCACTATTATAAATTCGGAGCGAAGCGACCATTAATTCCGCATTACGAATTACGCATTCCGAATTAAATTATAGTTTATCCGACAATAAATTATTTTTCATCAAAAACGACTTTTCCGCCGAGGATTGTCTTTTTAACCTTGCCGCAAAGACGTCTGCCCTTAAACGGCGTATTCTTGCTCTTGCCGTGGAGCTTGTCAACGTCAACAACCCACTCCTCGTCAAGGTCAACCAACGCTATATCGGCTGGTGCGCCCACTGCAAGCGTTCCTGCGTTGATTCCGAGGATTCTTGCAGGGTTTACGCTCATCTTTTCGACAAGCTTTTCAAAGCTAATCAACCCCCGCTTTACAAGGCAGGTAATTCCCACTGCAAGCGACGTTTCCATACCGATTGAGCCGTTGGGAGCAGAAACAAAATCAGCCTTATCCTCAACGGTATGCGGTGCGTGGTCGGTTGCAATTGCGTCAAGCGTGCCGTCCAGCAAGCCGTTTATAATCTCGTCCATATCCGAAATTGTACGCAGAGGAGGATTCATTCTGAAGTCTGCGTCGCCCCGCAAAAGCTCTCTGTCGGTCAGCGAAAAGTAGTGCGGAGCAGTTTCCGCAGTGACCTTTACGCCCCTGTTTTTAGCGTCCCTGATAAGCTCAACGCTCGTCTTTGTGCTGACGTGGCAGATGTGAACGGGAACGTCAAGCGCCGCCGCAAGGGCAATTTCCCTTGCCGTACCGCAATCCTCAGCCGATGCAGGAATCCCCTTTACACCGAGCTTTTCGGAAACTTCTCCCTCGTTGATTTTGCCGCCGTCTGCAAGGTACAAATCCTCGCAGTGCGCAACAACGTGCATACCGTAAAGCGGAGCTTTTTTCATAGCGTCGCTTAAAAGCCTCGTGTTTTCAACAGGTCTGCCGTCGTCTGTAAGTGCGATTGCACCTGCGTTTTTCAGCTCCTCAATATCGGTAGGCTCTAAACTTTTGAGTCCCTTTGAAATGCTCGCCGCAACATAGACATTAGCGTCAGCGTCCTTTGCCTTG
This sequence comes from uncultured Ruminococcus sp., assembly GCA_964576125.1. GTDB lineage: Bacteria > Bacillota > Clostridia > Oscillospirales > Acutalibacteraceae > Ruminococcoides. Next base: position 1,045 of record CAZNUF010000226.1, read on the forward strand.
TCAAGAATGTACTTTACAACCTCGCCGCTGTCGGTTGCAGGCGTTGTGTTCGGCATTGCAAGCAGGCTTGTTACTCCGCCTGCCGCCGCCGCACGACAGCCTGTAAAAATGTCCTCTTTCTGCGTCTGACCGGGGTCACGAAGATGAACGTGCATATCGACAAGTCCCGGTATTGCATAAAGACCCTCGGCGTTTATAGTTTCGCCGTCAAAGCTCAAATTATCTCCGATTTGCGCAATCTTTCCGTTTCTGACAAGAATATCATATCTGCCGCTGATTTTGTCGGCAGGAGAAACGAGTGTTGCGTTTTTTATCAGTAAATCTTTCATCTTATCACCGCCACTGATTATCTGCGCCTGTTATTCCTGTTCTGCGGATTTGACGGACGTCTTTGTTGTGAAGAAGGTCGTCTTTGCTGAACAGGCCTTCTGTTCTGTGCAGGTCTGCGTTCGCTTCTGCTGTGAACCTGAACAAGTCCGCCGTTTTCCATTTCACGCCTTTGTGCTCTCTGTCTTTCAGCTCTCTGTCTTGCACGTTCACGGCGTTCTTCTTCGGCTTTCTGACGTTTTTTCATTGCGTGTTTACGCTTTATCATTCTGCTCACATTTGTGCAGAAATATCCGCAGTGTACTCCGAAGGACTTTATTCCTCCGCCGACCTTTTTCATAGCTTCAACAAAGCTTTTGCCTGCGTTCTGCGAGGGCTTTTCAACCTCTTTTACACGCTCCTCAACCTCATTGATTACGTCAAAATCCTCTGCGTCACGAAGCTCCTTACTGCTGATAACGCCCATTGTCTTTTTGGGAGCTTCCTCAAAGAAATCGTCGCTGTCCTTGAATTTTACACGCTTTGCCTCCTGACGAACAAGCTCCTCGTCATTGTTGTAATCCTCTTCGTCGTTTTCGTCAGCCTCTCCGAACAGACTGTCCTCAAACTCTGCAACCATATCGGTTTTTTCCTTGACTTCTTCTGACGGAGCTTCCTCGGCTGTTTCGGATTCTGTATTTTCTACTGTTACCTCTGTATTCTCTATCTCTGTTTCTGAAACGCTTTGCGTTTTCTCTTCATTATCTGCGTGATTTGAGTTGCTGTAAACCACCTCTGCAATGCCTTCTTCTGCTTCAGCGGCAGCTTTTTTATCATACATTTTCCTGAAGTTCAGTATATCCTCAATTTCACTGTCGTCAATTTTTCTTTCCGACGATTTGTAAATTTTAACATCCCCGTTGTCGCTCTGCTCAACGCCCTTAAAGAAGTCATCGGAATCAATCTCGGTCTTGTCAATCGTGTATTCATCTACGTTTTCGATTTCAGAATAAACGTCTTTGTTCTCTTCAAACTTCTCGTCCTCATAAACGCTGTATTCGGAATTTTCCTGTGCAGATTTGTTTCTGCGTTTAGAAGTATACTTTCCTGCAAGCTCCTCAAGAATTTTGTCATTTCTGTTCTTTTTTCTGCGCTTTTTGGCGTGCTTTACGATGATTATGAGGATAATCATAAGAAGAATTACGGCAATTGACGCACCGATAATCATGTACGGAATCAGGCTATTTATTGAGCTTTCCCTCAAAAAGTTTACGGAAGAAACTATCTCGGTAAATGCAGCGTAATCTTCCGGCGTTACATTTCCCGAATTTCGCTGGAGCGTAATGCTCACGCTCATTCCGTCATAAACTGTGTTAGCCTGATACGCTCTGATTGACAGGCCGTTGCTTGTAACATTGGTATCAAAATTCAGCCAGACGATTTTTCCGGACGTGTCGGGAGTACAGGAAGTGTATTCGCTCTGACTTAA
>CAZNUF010000227.1:0-2839 GCA_964576125.1 uncultured Ruminococcus sp.
CTTGGTACAGTAGAGTCACATTTTGCAGATTTAGTCTGGGAAAACGCACCCCTTACTACATCTGAATTAATTAAAATCTGCGAAAAAGAATTAAACTGGAAACGTACCACAACATATACAGTGTTGAAAAGATTATCCGACAGAGGGCTTTTTCAATATTCAGACGGTTTAGTTACTGCTAAAATTTCACGTGATGATTTTTACTCAATACAGAGCAAGAATTTTGTTGACGAAGCATTTAACGGCTCTTTGCCTGCGTTTCTGGCAGCTTTTACTTCAAAGAAAAAATTGTCAAAAGAAGAAGTTTCTGAAATTAAAAAGCTTATCGATTCTTATGAAGGGGCATAGCAATGGAGATTATTTTTACAAAAATTTTTAATATGAGTGTCACAGCGTCAATGCTCATCATTGCGGTAATATTACTTCGGCTTATTTTGAAGAATGCGCCAAAGTGGACAAGATATATTTTGTGGCTGCTTGTTGCATTAAGGTTTGTAATACCGTTTACGTTTGAATCGCCCTTTAGCCTTATTCCCAATGCACAAGCAATTAATTCAACAACTAATTCATCAACCTCATATGTTTCCTCGGTTGTCAATTCCGAGGGCTTTCAGAAAATGCAAAACGCAGTTTCTTTGCCTGATGAAGTTGGTATAATCACAATATTATCTTACTTTTGGGTTATCGGAGTTACTGCAATGCTTATTTATATGCTTTTCAGCTATCTGAATTTGCATTTTAAAGTAAGAGAGAGTGTTGTAATTAAGGATAATATACTTATTTGCGATCGCATATCAAGTCCGTTTGTTTTCGGAATTATCAGACCTCGGATTTATCTTCCGTCAGATTTGAGCGAAGAAGAAAAGGCGTATGTAATAGCACACGAGCAGGCTCACATCAGTCATTATGATAACATATTGAAACCGTTTGGATATTTGATTCTGAGTATTCACTTTTTCAATCCGCTTTGCTGGATAGCGTTTAAGTTATTTACAAAGGATATTGAACTTGCCTGTGATGAAAGGGTAATTAAGAATTACGATATACAAGACAAAAAGGGATATTCAACAGCTCTTCTTTCTTGCAGTATTGAGCGTAATTTTCTTTCTGCCTGTCCGTTTTCATTCGGAGAAACCGGCTTAAAAAATAGAATAAAAAGCATCCTCGGTTACAAAAAGCCAACCGTAAGAATTTTTATCCTGGCTTTTGCTGTTTGTCTTTTAATAGTAATATCGTTTTTGACTAACCCTATTACTTCAACTTTGGAAATTCATTCTGATAATCAGGTTACTGCAAATAATAATTTTCAAAAAATATCTTTCGATTTTTCCGAGCCACCCACAACAGCACCGGTTACTGAACCGACAACAGAACCGACAACAAAACCGACAGAACCACAAAAGCCTGAAAAAAAGGAAGAAGAAAGCTCACCGCAGGATACAGATGCCGAGAGTGAAATAACTGAAGAGTTTGTTGATAATAATGATACAGAGTATTATTACAACGATTATTCAGATGAAAGTTATTACAACAATTACAGTAACGAAGAAGATGATTCTTATAATTCATACTCCGACGGTTACGTAGAAATTCAGCCTTTTACTATTAATCCTGAGGATTATCTTATTTATAACTGATTCGGAGCGTAAGTCTGACTTGTATTCAAAGGCGTTTATAAATGGACAAGCAGTATATTGATTCTAAAGTCCAATAAAGCTTTTATCAGTTTTAAGTATAAAACAAAAAAATCCGCCTGAAATGATATGATTCATTTCAGGCGGTGATTTTTTAGTGAAGTTTTATTTCTGCGTAACAGTATAAATCTTATATCCGTCAATTTCTGAAATTTGATTGTAGCTTACCGATTTACCTTCTTCTGCATATTTTAAAGAAAAATAACGCTCTTTTCTGAAGGTGATATTCTTATCAATAACGTAAATTTTATTATAAGTGAGAACTGCTTCATAAATATTTTCAGACATACTTCTTTTGCGAAGCTCATCGGTGTTATGAAAATATCCGAAACCGTCAACATTCTCAAGAAATCCCTGACGGAATCCCCAAAGCGGATGGATATAGTTTTCGGTGTATTTCATATATTCAATACTCGTATTCGGGTCAAGAACGTAATACCTGTCAGGATGTCTGTCAATTTCTGCGAACAGACCCTGAGGACTATAACTTTCTTTAATCGGATTTGCAGTATTCTGAAATACCATACTGTAGCAAGCGAAAAGGCTGATGACGCATATTCCCGAAATAAAGATATAGCTGTTTTTCATTCTCAAAACCGGAGGGTCTTTATGAGGTCTTTTTTGCTCAAAATTAAACGAGTACATTAAGAGTACGTACATCATCATCCATATTCCGTAAATCAGGTAAACTTCACCCGAGAAAAGATAACGAAGCAATACGCTTGTTATAATTCCTGTTGCAATATAGAGGAAGGGAAAAAATGCGAAACGCCGTTTGTGGAAAACAATAAAAATAACTGATAACGCTAAAAATACAAGAAAAATTATTGCATAGCAGTCGAATGACGCAAGGTGAAAAGAAATATCCGTAAAAATGTTGCCTGCTGCAAAAAACAGCGTTTTGCTGTTTTCCTTCTGCTGAATATCAGAAATTAGTTTCAAGGTTGTAGTATTAAGTGAATTATCCTTGTCAATGTAACCGTTTTTCAGAAGTTCATATTCATTTTCCGTTGTAATACCAACGCTGTTAAGTTCGGCTTTGTGGTCAGCGTAATTCGGATAGGGCAGGGTGGATATTGAGTCTGTTACCTGCTCGTATTCATAGTAGCTGGCAGCTTCCTCGGTAGCGTGATTAACAGAATAAG
>CAZNUF010000228.1:0-2837 GCA_964576125.1 uncultured Ruminococcus sp.
CTTCAGCACCGTTACCGCACAAAAGCTTATTAAATTCAACGGAAATTCTTTCAACTGCAATATTTTTTAGTAAATCTGCGTTTTTACTGATTGATTCAGAAGTTTCATTCTCAATCACAAAATCATATACAGACGCAAAACGCAACGCTCGAATTATACGCAAAGCGTCCTCGTTAAAGCGAAAATCAGAATTTCCGACGCATCTGATTATCTTATCTAACAAATCATTTCTGCCCCCGTATGGGTCTAACAAGCCATACTGTTCATTATACGCCATTGCATTTACCGTAAAATCACGTCGTGCAAGGTCTTTTGTTATGTCAGAAGTAAATGAGACGCTGTCGGGGCGGCGATTGTCGGAATATGCTCCGTCAATTCTGTAGGTTGTGACCTCAAACACTTCACCGTCAATGACAATTGAAATTGTGCCATGCTTTATACCGGAATCAAATGTATTAAAAAATTCAAAGCATTTTTTAATTTCTTCGGGCTTTGCGTTGGTGCAGATGTCCCAATCGTGCGGAGTCAGACCGATTATTGAGTCACGAACACATCCTCCGACAATAAAAGCCTCAAAATTATTCTTATTTAAAATATCAATTATTAACTTAACATTCTTCGGCAATACTATATTCAAATTATATCACCTTGTTTTTCTATTTTAGAATTATTCGTTTTCAAAAAGAGGAGTTGAAAAATATCTTTCAGCAGTATCGGGAAGTACGGTTACAACTGTCTTGCCTTTGCCGAGCTTTTTAGCAAGCTTTATTGCGGCGGCTACGTTTGTTCCGCTCGAAATACCGCACATTAGCCCCTCTTTCCTCGCTAAATCCTTTGAGGTCTGTATAGCCTCTTCATCGGTAATTATACAAATATCCTCATAAATTTGGGTATTAAGCACCTGCGGAATTACTCCGTCGCCTATGCCCATTTGAAGATGTGTCCCGATTGTGCCGCCCGAAAGTATAGCGGCGTTTTCAGGCTCAACTGCCCAGATTGTAATGTTCGGGTACTGTGCCTTTAATACTTCGCCGATTCCCGTAATTGTGCCGCCTGTGCCGACTCCTGAACAGAAACCGTCTATAGGTCCGCCTACCTGTTCCATAATTTCAAGGGCGGTATGGTGACGGTGTGCAAGAGGATTGTTTTCATTTTCAAATTGTTGCGGAACAAAAACATTTGGATTTTCTTTTGACATCTTAATTGCAGTTTGCAGGCACTCGTCAATACATTTGCCTATATTACCGCTGTCGTGAATTAGAATTACCTCTGCGCCGTAGTGACGAACGAGCTTTCTGCGTTCCTCGCTTACGGAATCGGGCATAATTATAATAGTTCTATACCCTCTTACTGCTCCGACAAGTGCAAGACCAATTCCCTGATTGCCGCTTGTAGGCTCAACAATTATTGTGTCTTTATGTATTCTGCCCTCTTTTTCAGCCTGCAAAATCATATTGTACGCTGTTCTTGTCTTGATTGAGCCGCCTACGTTAAGTCCCTCAAATTTTACAAGAATTTCTGCGCTGTCATCGTCAACCATATTATTAAGTCTTACTATAGGAGTGTGTCCTACAGCGTCTAAAATATTATTGTATATCATTCTTTTTACCCCTAATTATTATTTTATTAATTAATCGTTTCATCGAAATCAAAATCTTTGTTACTATTCGTTTACACGATTCATAAACAATAGAATAATTTTTCACTAAATATTGAGCTATGCTAAATAGAATATTGAAAATAACTATTGTAGCTGCAACCAGAATAGCAAGCAGTACAAGTGCGTTAAAGCTCAAAGGAGCTAATGAGAAGAACTGACCGAAGAAGATACTTCCTAATACAACACCTGCCGTACAGACAGTGAGCATAGCGGCACGTAAGGCATTGATTGGTAAAGAAAGTCTGATTACTAGGAGCATACAAGAAATAGCCGTTGTATATACGCAGATTGTTGAAAATTCAGGCGTTGGCAAAGCTATAAATTTGCAGACTATAGCCGAACTTATTATGTTTGTAACTACGCAGATTACGGCTGGAAATGCCCTTGCTATTATATTAAATGTAAAATTACCCTTGATTATGTTCTTATTAGGCTGTAAAGCAAGTATAAAAGATGGTATTCCGACTGTAAATGCTCCAATCAGGGTAAGCTGAATCGGCTCAAACGGATATTCCATATGGAAAAATATGAAGAAAATTGAAAGAATTACCGAATAAATTGTTTTGACCATATAGAGCGATGAACTGCGTTCAAGGTTGTTGATTGTTCTTCGTCCTTCTGCCACAACATCAGGCATTGAGGCAAAGTCATTGTTTACAAGAACAAGCTGTGAAACATTTCTTGCGGCATCGCTTCCCGACGCCATTGCAACAGAGCAATCGGCTTCTTTTAGTGCAAGAACGTCATTTACTCCGTCACCTGTCATAGCAACCGAGTGACCGTGCTCTTTCAGTGCAATAACAAGTTTTTTCTTCTGAATGGGGGTTACTCTGCCGAATACGTTGTATTTTTCTGCGGCATCAAAAAGCTCCTCATCAGTTGTAATTGTTGTCATATCAACAGCATTTTCAGCGCCCTCTATTCCCGTATCAATTGCAATGTTATTAACGGTTTTCACGCTGTCGCCGGAAATAACTTTCAGCGTTACTCCCTGCTCTTTAAAATAATTAACCGTATCGTTTACATTGTCACGCAAGGTATCCTTAATGAGAACAATAGCCATAGGTTTGAGGTCTTGCGGAATTTCAGAATTCTTTATTGCACAATCCGATGATGCAAGCACAAGTATGCGAACGGTCTGACTGATTGTTTCTATTTCATCAAAAACAGCTTTGTA
>CAZNUF010000229.1:0-1158 GCA_964576125.1 uncultured Ruminococcus sp.
ACGGGAGCCTGCGGCTCAAGGTCGTAGAATGCAAGAATCTTATCGTCCTCATAAACTTTTTTTGACGGAATTGAGCCGTCAACTATTTTGCAGAATATACAATCAGCCATTGTTAATCGTCCTTTCGTAGTTCACAATTTTACAAATATATTTTAACGCTAATTTAAAATAAGGTCAATATTTATTTGCAAAATACTGTATTATTTATCGGACTTTTTTGAGGTGATTATCTTCTCCTCGCCTCTTAATAAACGCTTGATATTTTCCTTGTGCTTTACAACAACAAATATTCCTATGACAAGTGCGGCAAAGGTAGAAAGCAGAACATATGCAAGAGAATATCCGCCGCCGTTTAGGTAGTCAAAAACAAAAGTCATTACAAATGTATAGGGTGCGTAGAGGACTGCACAGGTGATGCTTGCGGCTGAAATAATTTTCGAAATAAGAAAAATAATCAAAAATGTGGCGAGAATACAGAGAAATACTCTCCAGTCCTCGGTAAGCATAAGCGCCGCCGCTGTTACAACGCCCTTGCCGCCCTTGAAGTGGAAGTAAACGGGATAGGAATGACCGAGAATGCAGAAAATTCCTGCTATGTACTTACCGCAGTTTACATATTCGTTTGAAAGAATCTGCGATTCTGCGGCGATGAATGAAAAGATAAATCCGCCGAGCAGAACTGCAACAACGCATTTAAGAGCGTCGCACACAATTGTTACGATTGCAGGGACTTTGCCCACACTTCGAAGTACGTTTGTAAAGCCTGCGTTTCCGCTGCCCATCTGACGAATGTCCTTTTTGCCCTTTGTCACTATGCCAGTCACCATAACTGCTGTGTTGATACTGCCGAGCAGATATGCAGCAAGAGCGGTGATTAAAAATCTCCACCAGTTATCGGCAAGAAAATTCAAGTAAAAATCCATTTACTTATCCCCTCTTTCTCTGATAATTATTCTTATGGGAGTGCCTTCAAGACCGAAAGCCTCACGGATTCTGTTTTCAAGATAACGCTGATACGAAAAGTGGAAAAGCTGTGCGTCGTTGCAGAAGAATACAAATGTCGGAGGCTTGACGGAAGCCTGCGTCATATAGAAAATCTTGAGTCGCTTTCCCTTGTCAGACGGCGGCTGAACACGTGTTGTAGCCTGTGCCAATAAT
>CAZNUF010000229.1:1168-2824 GCA_964576125.1 uncultured Ruminococcus sp.
CAGAGATGAAAACCTGCGGAGCGTATGACATAAATGCAAAATCAGCGTCAAGCTTTTTGCGGAACTCCTGCATTGTCTTGTCGTTCTTTTCTATCGCGTCCCACTTATTGACGGCAATTATACACGCTCTGCCTGCCTCGTGAGCAAGTCCTGCAACCTTCGTGTCCTGCTCGGTCACACCCTCGGTTGCATCAATCATAATAACGCACACGTCACTGCGTTCAATCGCCATTTTTGCTCTGATTATGCTGTATTTCTCGATATTGTCGTAAATTTTGCTCTGTCGGCGCAAGCCTGCCGTATCGGTAAAATTGAACTTGCCGTACTTGTTCTCGACAAGCGTGTCGATTGTGTCACGTGTTGTGCCTGCAATATCGGAAACAATACAACGCTCCTCGTTGGTTATTTTGTTGACAAGAGAGGACTTTCCTGCGTTCGGTTTGCCGATTACCGCAACATTTATTACGGTTTCGTCCTCCTCCATCTCGCTGTCAAAGTCGAAGCATTCAAAGGCTCTGTCGAGCAAATCGCCCGTACCGTGACCATGGACGGCTGAAACCTGAACAGGGTCGCCGAGTCCGAGGTTGTAGAACTCATAAAATTCGGGTGCAGGCTCGCCGAGTCCGTCGCATTTATTTACGCACACAATAACGGGCTTTCCCGACTTCTGGAGCATCTGGGCAACGTCCATATCGGTTGCCACCATTCCCGACTTGCAATCGGTTACAAGAATTATTACGTTTGCCGTATCAATTGCAAGCTGTGCCTGACGGCGCATCTGCACAAGAATTATATCGTCCGATTTTGGCTCAATGCCGCCTGTGTCAACTATGAATGCGGTCTTTCCGCACCACTCGACCTCGCCGTAAATTCTGTCACGTGTAACGCCGGGGGTATCGTCAACAATTGAAAGCCGCTGACCGATTAGCTTATTGAAAAGCGTGGACTTTCCCACGTTCGGTCTGCCGACAATTGCTATTACAGGTTTGTTCATTTTATCATCGCCTTCCGTTACTATATCTTAAGAAATAATCGCATTTATAAGGTCTGCGCCGTTGTTGTTTACGGCAACAAGCCGGGTATTCAGCTCACGCTCGACGTCGTCTGTTGAAACGTCGTCAAGGAACAAATCATTTTCAAAGCGGAGCATTGACGAGGGAATTATCAGCCTTTCGCCGATATTCTTACCTTTGAGCTGATTTATCAAATCTCCGCCTGTTACAAGTCCCGAAACATTCACGCCTCCGCCGAAAAAGTTATTTTTAATCGGCTCTGTGTTTATCGTAATGTTTGGAAATTTATTATTTATCATCGCCATAATCTTTTTCATAAACGGATAAACGCCTGTTCCGCAGGCTACCGTTACTGTGTGATTCGGCTTTTTGTCTATTTCATACTCTTCAAGTGCCCATTTCACATCATCGGTGAGATATGCTATCATACCGACTCCGTCCTCAAGTGCTGAAAAGTCCTCGTAAAATTCGGGTGCAGGGATCTCACGCTCGGCAAGAATATAAAATTCATCGCCTGCAAAGAAAATTCTTCGTCCGTGCTTTTCTTTGCACATATCGCCGTACTGCTCAATCAAATCAAGCGTCTGAGCCGCCGTTTCCTTATTATAAGGCACAAGCGGATACAAGCCGTCCCTGTAGGCGG
>CAZNUF010000230.1:0-2801 GCA_964576125.1 uncultured Ruminococcus sp.
CCGATTTTTCCACTCGATTTGCGAGCCGAGGCACTCGGCTAAATTATCGTTTATCTTACATATTGCCCTCAAAATGTACATTTTTAATCATCTTAATTATTTTCTAAATACTATAGCAAAAAGAATTTTTTTGTGGTATAATTTTTTATTGTAAAATTCTGCACATCAATTTCTATTATATTGTCTTGTGCAAAAATCGGAGCAGTGTATGCCAATCTATAATATTGCAGACCTCAACATTTTAATTAATCCGTCTTGCGACGAAATTAAAAAACGGATTTCACCATATATTGTAAATTCAGATTCGTTTGATTTTGAAGTGAAAGTTTCACAAAATGATATTGCAGACTATATTTCAAATTCAAAAGAGTATTGCAACAACTTTATTGCCGAAAGCACTCTTATTCTCACGCAAATCTGCAACAGGATTCTTGAAAATTACAACGGATTTTTCTTCCACTCATCAAGCCTTATGCTTGATAATGAAGGCTATCTGTTTACTGCCGTAAGCGGTACGGGCAAGTCAACTCATACGGCGTTGTGGAGAAAGCTTTTCAAGGAAAAAGTTGTTATGATTAACGACGACAAGCCGATTATACGAAAAAAAGACGGCGTTTTCTACGTCTACGGAACACCGTGGATGGGAAAAAGCGACATTGGAAATAACGTAAAAGCACCCGTAAAGGCTGTCTATATTTTGCAGAGAGGCGAAAAGAACAGCGCAGAAAGAATACAAATCGGTGCAGTTTTCAAAAATATTCTTGAAGCTACGGTTGTGCCGACCGACAGGAAAAATATGGAAAATCTCCTGTCGCTCCTTGACGAATTTTTCAGCTCGGTTCAGCTTTTTCTTCTTACCTGCAATATGGATATTGAGGCGGCACAGGTTGCGTATAATGCATCAAAGAATACATCCCCACAAGGATAAAGGAAGTAATTTTAATGGATTTTTTACAGGTAGTATCAGTTGAAAATATGCGTAAAAGCGATGCGCATACAATTGAGCACCATACAAGCTCTGCGGAGCTTATGTACAGAGCGGCTCAGGGAATTTATGAAGCAGTGCAGTTTGTCGGCAAGGTTGCCATAGTTTGCGGTAAGGGCAACAACGCAGGTGACGGCTACGCTCTGGCGTGTATTCTCTGTAAAAACGGAGTGATTCCTACAATTTTCCGTGCCTCTGACGGATTTTCAAAGGACGGTCTTTACTACTACAAAACCGCCATTTCGCTCGGTGCACAGGAGGAAAGGCTTGAGCTTGCAAACGGATTTACAGGTTTTGATATTGTCGTTGACTGCCTGCTCGGAACAGGCTTCTCGGGTGAGCTTAAGGGCGAAATCAGATACGCCGTTGAGCAGATTAACGCAACTAATGCATATGTAGTCAGCGCAGACATCAACAGCGGACTTAACGGCGATACAGGCGTTGCCGATATTGCCGTCAATTCCGATTTAACGGTGTCAATCGGAGCGTACAAAACGGGACTTTTCCTCAATGACGCACCGTACTACATTGACAAGCTTGTAAATGCTGACATCGGAATCCATATGCTTGAGGAGGAATACAAGCTGATTGACTACTCACTTTTGCATATGTTCGAGGGCTATAATTCCGAGGTTATGACTACTGATGAGTTCTTTAAAAAATACGGTTTTGAGCCTGAAAAGTGCAACGTAGCTGAATGTGTTGCGCAAATCAGCAATGAAGAGAGAAAGACTGTTGTTGTAAAAACAGACCATTCTGCCGTTATAGCAGATTTAAAGTACGTCTATTTTTGCGCTGATTACGTGAGAGTATAAGATTAAATGAGTGTATAGGTTTTGAGGTGAGTTATGAATTACAAAAGATTTTTGATTGAGCCGAGTCCGAATTATGCTGCTAAAATTTTCCGTTGCCCGCAGATGATTGATGATTTTAACTTCACTCTGCATTGGCACAGAGATTACGAATTTATCTACGTAAAGAAAGGCCCTTTAAAGGTACAAAAGATTGACTGTCAGATTGTCTTAAATGACGGAGATGTTTATTTTATGAACAGCGAGGAAATTCATTCATACGTTGATGTTACGAACGACCTGCAATTTGTTGTTGTAAATATTTCACCGAAAATTTTAAAGCCGTATTTTGAAGATCCCGGGGAAATCCCGACGTTTGAAATTAAAACGGGCGACGCCTGCGACAAGATTGCACACTCTCTGAAGATTTTGTATGAATGTGAAAATCTCAATGGCAGGCTTGAAATATTGAGAATCAAGGCTATCCTTAACAATATTTCCTACAATCTTATAAAATACTACAAAAATCCGAATATAAGCTTTGTAAAGGGTTCTGATTCAGACGATTTTGACTGCGCTAAAAGCGCACTTAAATATATGGAAGAAAACTATGCAAGCGACATTTCGCTTACCGAGATTGCAAACTACGTCGGTATGACGCCTGCTCATTTTTCAAAGTATTTTAAGGATAAGAACGAGATGACATTTTCAAAATATCTGCGCAGAATACGCCTTGACCACGCAATAAAGGACTTGCGTGACAGCGAAATGTCGGTTAAGGCGGCGGCTCTTAAAAACGGATTTCCGAATGTAAATTCGATGATTCTTACCTGCAAGGAAATTTACGGAAGAACACCCCTTGAGATGAAGCAGTTTGTCAGAACTTAAGACAAATACGACAAATTGCGTATTGAACTATTTGAGCCAAAGTGATAAAATAAGCTTGAAAGGATGAGCCTTATGCGAGGACTTTTGCAGAGAATTGCTATTTTTATGCAGGGAAGATACGGCAACGACAAGTTCAA
>CAZNUF010000231.1:0-2787 GCA_964576125.1 uncultured Ruminococcus sp.
TACAGGCGATGATTTACTCGATGAATTAGAAAACAGCGGTGTATACTTCTGATAAAGACGAGCTTTTTTACTCAAAAATAGATGACGCTGTGACCTTGTGTTATACCCGTCACAAGCCTTATTTTTTTCCGTTTTTAAGCGAACGCAGACAGGTGTTAGCTGAAAAATACTTAAAGTCAATTTGTTTTGAAAATTTCTGCTTTTTCGGCGGTTGCGATAACAACGAACGAAAAATGCTTGCTCTTTGCTATGACGAAATTAAGCCTGATTTTCCGATTTCTGCGCTTGAATTTCGTTATCGCAATTGTGATAAACTCACACACAGGGATTTTCTCGGTGCTTTAATGTCGCTCGGTATTGAGCGTGAAACTGTAGGAGATATACTTGTTGAGGACGGAAGAACGATTGTTTTTATTAAAAGCGAGCTTAAAGACTATACTATTTCGCAGATTTCTAAAATCGGCAATGTCGGGGTAAAAATCAGTGACGCAGATTTGTCAAAGCTGCCCAAAGGCAGAGGAACAGAGGATTTATCGCTTGTTGTTTCATCACTCAGGCTTGATAATATTGTTGCTGCCGTAACGGGTTTGTCTCGGGAAAAGACAAAGTCGCTTATTTTTGCAGGCAACGTCAGTCTAAATTATATGCAAATAATGAACATCAGTCAGCCTACTGCCGTAGGAGACGTACTGATTATTCGAGGTAAAGGAAAATATATTCTGAACGCCGTAATGGGTGAAACTAAAAAAGGGCGAATCAGGATTTCTCTCATTCATTTTAGATAAGGAGTGCATACAGATGCTTACAATTGATGAAATCAAAAATATCAGCTTTAGAAAAGCTACATTAAGCGGCGGCTACAGAGCAGAAGACGTTGATGCTTTTATTGACGAGGTTATTGCTTCGTTTGAACAGCTTAAAAAGGAAAAAACTAATCTTGTGCATAAAATCGATATACTTGCTACTCGTGTTGAGCAGTATAAGTCAGACGAGGAAACTGTAAGAAACGCACTTTTAGCTTCCCAGAAGGTATCCGATGCTTGCATAAGAGAGGCAAAAGAGAAGGCTGCCAAAATTGTACGTGACGCTGAAAACAAAGCTCAGGCACTTCTTGTTGACGCTAACAAGATGACTGCAATTGAGAAGGAAAACTATCTACAGCTCCAGTCAGACGCAGTTGCTCTCAGAAATGAGCTTATAGAGCTTTACAGAAATCACATTAAAGCTATTGACGATCTTCCTACTTCTGCTGACCTTGATGATTCAAAAAAGACTCTTGACGAAAAATATCCCACAGAGGATATAAATGAAGAGCCTGCACATGAGGAAATTGAGTCGCAGCACGAGGAACAGGTTAATGAAAAATCTGTTGACGAAGTGGCAACCGAAGAAAAATTCAGCGTAAAATCTGAACCCGCTCCAAAGCGTTCGGGTAAGTTTGCCCACCTAAAATTCGGCGACAACTATGATGTTTCTGCTGATTAATTTTAAATTTTTAGATATTGGAGAGAATATATAAAATGTCCCAGGATTATAATTCTACACTTAATCTTCCAAAAACTGACTTCCCAATGCGTGCAGGTTTACCAAAAAGCGAGCCTGTAACCCTTAAAAACTGGGAGGACGAAAAAATTTACGAGAACCTTATGGAAATAAACGAGGGTAAGCCCCTCTTTGTTCTTCATGACGGACCGCCTTATGCTAACGGTAACATTCACCTTGGCACTGCGCTCAATAAGATTCTTAAGGATTTTATTGTAAGATATAAAAATATGTCCGGCTTTAAAGCTCCCTATGTACCCGGTTGGGATACTCACGGACTGCCTACAGAGCTAAAAGCAAGAAAAAAAGCAGGTGTTGGCAGCTCTGCCGATATTTCCGAGCTTGAACTCCGTAAAATGTGTCAGGAGTTTGTTGAAGGCTATATTGACGATCAGCGCAATCAGTTCAAAAGGCTCGGTGTAATAGGTGAATGGGACAATCCGTATATTACTCTTACTCACGATTTCGAAGCTGAGCAAATCAGAATATTTGCAGAAATGGCTTGCAAGGGCTACATTTACAAAGGCTTAAAGCCTGTTTACTGGTGCCCCGAGTGTAAGACTGCTCTTGCCGAGGCTGAAATTGAGTATGCTGAAGATCCCTGCCACTCTATCTATGTTAAGTTTAATGTAACCGATGACCTCGGAAAATTCTCTGCTATGGGAATTGACCCGAAGAAGGTTTACTTTGTAATATGGACAACAACAACCTGGACGTTGCCCGGTAACGTAGCAATCTGCGTTGGTCCTTCATTTGATTATGCTGTAATCAGATGCGGTGACGAATACTACGTAATGGCTGAAGAGCTCTATAAGAGCGCAATGGAAGACGCTGAAAAGACAGATTACGAGGTTGTTGCAACAATCAAGGGTTCAGAGCTTGAATATATGAAAACTGCTCATCCGTTTATGGACAGAGAGTCTATTGTAATTGTCGGTGACCACGTAACTCTTGAAAGCGGTACAGGCTGTGTTCATACAGCTCCCGGTCACGGTGTTGAAGACTATGACGTTTGCCGCAACTATCCCGAAATCCCGATTATTGTTCCTGTTGATCAAAACGGCGTTCTTACTGAAGAGGCAGGAATGTTCGCAGGTCTTAAAACTGCTGATGCTAACAAGCCTATTGCCGAACACCTTGAAAAAATCGGAGCATTGTTTGCTCTCAAGAAAATTATTCACCAGTATCCCCACTGCTGGAGATGTAAAAATCCTGTGCTTTTCCGTGCTACCGACCAGTGGTTCT
>CAZNUF010000232.1:0-2777 GCA_964576125.1 uncultured Ruminococcus sp.
TGCGGACAAGTCCTTTTTCCTTTGCGGCGGTCATACTTCCGCAAGCAATCAAGTCGTCATATGCAATAACCTCGGCTCTGATGAAACCTCTTTCGAAGTCGGAGTGGATTTTTCCTGCCGCCTGCGGAGCTTTTGTGCCGTTCTTGATTGTCCAGGCTCTTACCTCCTGCTTGCCTGCTGTGAGGTAGGAGATAAGTCCGAGAAGTGCATAGCACTCCTTGATAAGTCGGTCAAGACCGCTTTCTTCAAGTCCCATATCGGCAAGGAACATTTGCTTTTCTTCCTTGTCCATTTCAACGATTTCTTCCTCAATCTGTGCGCAAATCGGCAGAACGCCTGCGTGTTCCTCTGCGGCAATTTCCTGAACAGCCTTGTAGCCTGCGTTGTTGTCAATACCGTTTGCAAAGTCCTCGTCGCTCATATTAGCCGCATAGATAACAGGCTTGTTTGTAAGCAGTGCAACATCTGAAAGCAGAGCCTTTTCATCGTCGTCACATTCAACGCTCCTTGCAGGCTTGCCCTCTTCAAGAGCGGCTAAAACTCTTTCAAAAAAGTCTACGTCCTTCTGGTATTTCTTGTCGCCCTTGAGCATCTTTTTAGTCTTGTCAATTCTGCGCTCCATCATTTCAACGTCGGATAAAATAAGCTCAAGGTTAATAGTTTCAATATCCCTTGCAGGGTTAATGTTGCCCTCAACGTGGATAATGTCGTCGTTTTCAAAACAGCGTACAACGTGAACAATAGCGTCGCACTCACGGATGTTTGAAAGGAACTTATTGCCGAGACCTTCGCCCTTTGATGCACCCTTGACAAGACCGGCAATATCGACAAATTCAATTGATGCAGGGGTGTACTTGTCGGGGTCGTACATCTCGGCAAGAACGTCAAGTCGCTTGTCGGGAACTGCAACAACGCCGACATTCGGCTCAATTGTGCAGAACGGGTAGTTTGCACTCTGTGCTCCTGCGTTTGTGATTGCGTTGAAAAGTGTGCTTTTGCCTACGTTCGGCAGACCTACTATACCTAATTTCATTTTGGACTCTCCTCAAAAATAATTTTTGGCAATGACTTGCCAATTTTTCAATTATATTGTATTATGATAACATAATGTTTAAATCTAATTATATCACATTTTATTTGTTTAAACAACAGGAAAGGCGATAATTATGGCTGAAAAAACAATTTCAAAGACGATTAAGGTTGAAGAAGAAAACCTCGCCTGTGCAATGGGAAGCGGAAGCCTTATGGTGCTTGCAACTCCTGCGGTTGTGGCTCTTATGGAAAATGCCGCCGCAGAGCTTGCACAGAATGAGCTTGCTGACGAGGAGCTTACAACAGTCGGAACGATGATTTCAATTGAACATACAAGCCCTACCCCGATTGCGGCAGAGGTAACTGCAAAAGCAATTCTCACAAAAGTTGACGGCAGAATGTTTTATTTTGACGTTGAGGCATATGATAAAAAAGGCTTGATTGCAAAGGGAACCCACACAAGAGTAAGCGTAAAAGCCGAAAAATTTCAGGCAAAGGCGGACGGTAAATTTGATGATTAAGTATAAATATGTTCTTTTTGACCTTGACGGCACAATCAGCGAGAGTGCAGGCGGAATAAGAAAGTCGCTTGAACACGCAATAACAGCACTCGGCAAGCCGTTACCCAATCTTGACGATTATACACTGTATATAGGTCCTCCGCTTATCGACACATTCAGAAATGTCTGTCACTTCTCGGAGAAGGATTGTCAGAAAGGCGTGGAGCTTTACCGCAGTTTTTACGACGAAAAGGGAAAGTATATAAACAACCTTTATGACGGAATAAAAGACGTGCTGATTAAGCTTAAAGAGAACGGTGCAAAAATTGCGGTATGTTCTTCAAAGTATGAAAAATTTGCAGAGGAAATTGTTGCAAATCTCGGCGTTTCCGATTGCTTTGACGCAGTTTGCGGTTCAACTCTTGACGGCAGTCGAAAGGACAAAAAAGACTTGATTCCTTATGCTGTAAAATCACTCGGAGGAGATTTTAATTTTGATAAAGAAAATACAGTCATGCTCGGCGACACATATTTTGACGCAAGAGGAGCAAGGCAGTGCGGCGTTGACTTCATAGGCGTTGAGTACGGCTACGGCAGTATTCAGGCTATGAAAGACGAGGGGGCAGAGGTGTTTGCTAAAACTCCTGCCGACCTTTTGTCGCTTTTATTCGGCTGATATTATCATTAAAGCAAGTACTTCGGCATACTAATATAGTATAAGTATGCTTGGAGGTCTTGCTTTGTTTGTATTTAATTTTAAGGTTACCGATTCAAAAAATGTTTTTGCAATATTTGCCGTTGTGTCCGTTGCCGTAGCAATAGTCTGCATAATATCAATGATTTCGGTTCAGAACAGTCTGCCCGATACCGCAACCTGCGATGAGCTTGGCTGTTACTCGCTTAAGTGTGATAAAGACGATGAACAGTGTGCTTTTCTTGAACAGTTCGGCTTGTCGCCGGTAAAAAATACGGACAGCTGCGAGGTTACCGTTCCGACAGATTTCAACGATACATATGAAGAATACAATGAACTGCAAAAGGAAATCGGACTTGACCTTGAAAAATTCAAAGGCAAATCAGTGAAAAAGGTTACATATGAGCTGAAAAACAGCAAAGCAAAATACGCCGTGCTTCTTATTTATAAAGGAAAGGTAATCGGCGGACATCTTACAAACGGAGAGTACGGCAGCGAAAATCTGCCGCTTATTTGATATGGAAAGACTTGACAAAATCCTTGTATCACAG
>CAZNUF010000233.1:0-2738 GCA_964576125.1 uncultured Ruminococcus sp.
GGAGCAGGGCAGGTTCAAGGCTTTTTTCTCAAACAACCTTTTCATCATACTTGCGTTTTTAGTGCCGTTTGTGCTGATGACAACGGCGTTTGCGCTGATGAAGGTATCGCCGTTCGGCGACCAGCAGATTCTTGTAACGGATTTGTGGCACCAGTACTTTCCGTTCCTCGTTGACTTTCAGGACAAGCTCAAGCACGGTGAATCGCTGTTCTGGTCGTGGACTCAGGGTGCCGGCGTAAACTACTTTGCGCTGATGTCATACTACCTTGCAAGTCCGTTAAACTTCTTTTCCGTGTTCATTCCAAGCGAATGGCTCAGAGAATTTCTGATGTTCTCGGTTGTCATAAAGGTTGCCTGCGCAGGTATGTTTATGGCGATTTTCCTCCGCAGTGTATTCAAGAAAAACGATTTTTCACTCGTTTTGTTCGGCTGTTGTTTCTCGTTCTGCGCATTCTTTATGGGCTACTACTGGAACACAATCTGGCTTGATACCGTCTGCATTACTCCGCTTGTCGTGCTCGGTGCGGTTAAGCTCTTAACGGAAAACAAGTTCCGCCTTTATGTAGTAACGCTTGCGCTTTCACTTCTTGCAAACTACTACATAGGACTTTTTACCTGCATTTTTGTACTGCTTATTTTCATCGCATACAATATTGCAAAGTGGGAGAACGTAAAAACCTTCTTTACAAAGCTTTTAAGAATGGGCGTTTTCTCGCTTATCGCAATCGGAATTACTGCGTTCTTCCTGTTGCCTGCATTCTTCGGATTGCAGAACACAAACGCCTCGGGCAGTTCGTTCCCGTCAACATTCAGCATCAACATCGGAAAGTCCAATGATTTGCTCGGCGTACTGACGGCAATTCAGCAGATTGTTTCAAACTTCATCACGTTTATTTCTCCTGCTACAAAAGAGGCAGACGCATTGCCGAACATTGCCTGCGGTACTGTTTCAATTGTGCTGGGCATACTTTTCCTGACATCAAAGAAAATCAGACTCAAGGAAAAGATTGTGGATATGTGCCTTATCTTCTTTATGATTATAAGCTGTATCATCAGACAGCTTGACTACATCTGGCACGGCTTCCACTTTACAAATATGATTCCCTACCGTTTCAGCTACCTTATCAGCTTTGTGCTTGTTGTAATGGCATTCAGAGCGTTTATGCTGATTGATTTCAGCTCGTGCTGGGACGTTCTGCTGGCAGCTTTAGGCTCAACGCTTGTTATCCTGTTTGCAATCGGCACACAGGAGGCTTATACAATCATCGGAACGGCAGTTGTTGCCCTTGTGGTATGCACAATGCTCTTCCTGTACACAAGAAGAATAGTTCCTAAACAGGTGCTTCTTATTGTGCTTGCCGTAGTTGTAATCGGCGAAAGCGGTGCAACGGCGTATATCGGCGTAAAAACCACAACGGTTACAGGCACATACGACTATCCCCGAGGCGGCGAAACTACCAAGCAGGTTATCAACTATATGAACAGCCTTGAGGAGAACACAACAGAATTATGGCGTGCAGAAACGACCTCAACGCAGACTCTGAACGACGGCTCGCTCAACGGCTACAACGGTCTTTCAATGTTCAACTCAATGGCTAATGTTGACACAACACGTTTCTTTGAGAACTTCGGTATGATGGGCTGGAAGAGCGGCAACAGATACACCTACGCCGAAGGCTCGCCCGTTACAAATGTGTTTATGAATCTGAAATACATCATTTCACGTGACGGAGTTTACCGCAACAACTACGATTTATCGGAGGCTTATGCGGTGGGTAACGAAAAGCTGTTGAAAAACGACCACTACATTCCTATGGGATTTATGGTAAACAACAATCTTACGCAGTGGGTTGAAAACGACAACGAGGATCAGTTCAATCCGTTTGACCAACAAAATGAATTTTTCAGGCTTGCAACGGGAATCAACAAGAATGTTTACACTTCGCTTGACGTTGTTTCACAGGGACATTATGATTACGAAAAATTCCCCGTAAGCAAAACCTCATACGGCAACTATTCGTTCAGCTGTACAGATGCATCAATCACACCTCACGTAAAATGGAATTACGAAGCTCCCGAGGACGGACTGTACTGTATGTACGCCAAAATTTCGGGCGGTGACAATGTTACGGTAATGCAGAACGACGCCGCACAAAGCTCCACCTACGGAATGGGACGTCCGTATATTGCCTGCATAGGCTACTTTAACAAGGGCGACAAGATTTCCGTTTATTCCCAGCTTGAGCAGGGACAGTCAGGCTCGGCACAGGTTTATGTAAACCTGCTCAATAAGGACGTTTTTGAGGAAGGCTACGAAAAGATAAGCAAGGACGTTATGACAACGACCAACCTTACCGGAAGCTCAATGGAGGGCACGATTGACGTAAGCGAGGACGGCTTGTTCTATACTTCTATCCCCTATGAGGAGGGCTGGACAGCTGTAGTTGACGGCAAAGAGATTGAAATTACTCCCGTCGGCGGTTCGCTTTTAGCGTTCCCGCTTTTAAAGGGAAGTCACGAAATCAGGCTGTACTATTATCCCAAGGGATTCTGGCCGGGATTTGCAGTAACGACAATATGCATGTTGACGTTTGCAGGACTCTGCGCCTACACGTACATTATTAAAAAGAAAAAGAAAGCAACTGCAAAATAATTTTAGCAGGTATTTCGGTAATTAATTAAAAACAAAGGTCGGAACATCGCAGTACAGCGGTGTCCGACCTGTTTTAATTCGGAAT
>CAZNUF010000234.1:0-2731 GCA_964576125.1 uncultured Ruminococcus sp.
GGCCGGTTTCCAGGCCTATTACATGGGCTGCGTGGAGTTTCTGGAGCTGCGGCGTCAGGCACAGGAGGCCCTTGGCCAGCGTTTTGACGCCATGAAATTCCATAGTCTGATTTTAGAGGGCGGTGACTTGCCCTTCTCTCTGCTGCAGAGCAAGTTGACAGCCTACATCAACGAAGCAAAAGGATAATTTTCTGCAAAAACAGCCTCAGTTTGACAGATTGCCAAACTGAGGCTATACTTTTGTTGTATTTTTGTTGAGAGGGGTCCTTCCCATGAAAGCTTCCAAACGAGTGTTTCTGTATTTCTGCGTTGTTGTTCTGCTTAACATGGCCGCAAACTTTGCCCATCCGGTGACGCCTACCTTCATTGTGGAGCGCAAACTGGACAGCTCCATGTTCGGTGTGGCGCTGGCCGCTATGATGACGGCAAACTTCCTGTTTTCCCCCTTCTGGGGCAGACTGTGCAGCTATATCCCAACCAAACGGATCATGCTGATCTGCGGTTTCGGCTATGCGGTGGGTCAAGTGATCTTCTGCGGGGCTTATACAGAATGGATGGTGATTGGCGGACGGATGTTTGCCGGCATCTTTACCGGCGGCCTGTACATCGCTCTCTCGAATTACATCCTCAATATTACAGCGGATCCCATGCAGCGAGCGGAAAAGCTAACCGTACAGATCACCCTTCAGAATGTTTCCGGTGCTGTCGGTTATTTTGTCGGCGGTATGCTGGGTCTTATCTCTGTGGAGACCGCTTTTCTGGCTCAGATTCTTCTGCTTGTGCTCTGTGCCCTTCTGTTCTTCCTGATTTGTGAGGACGACACCCCGTATAAACATCAACCGGACAGGCCTCTTTCCATTGGCGACGCAAACCCCTTCGGCGCTTTTCTCGCGGCGAAAAGCTTTCTTTCGCCTATGATGCTGCTGCTTTTCATCATCACAGCGGTCACCAGCATTGGACAAAATTCCTTTGAACAGTGCTTTAACTACTACATCAAGGACCAGTTTGGCCTTTCTTCCGCCTATAACGGGATTTTCAAGGCCATTATCGCCGTTGTTACTCTGCTGGCCAACGGCACCATTTGCGTCTGGCTCCAGCGAAAAACCAACATCAATCTTAGTTTCCTTCCCGTCATGCTCTGCTGCACCGTGTCTCTTGGCGCGATCCTGTTCTTTGACAGCCTGCTACCTTTTGTCCTTGTGGATATTCTGTTCTTTACTTTCAATGCGGTTCGGCTTCCATTGCTTCAAAATATGACCGCCATGCGCTCCACCCCGGAAAGCAGCAACGCGGTTATGGGCTTCTATCAGGCTATGGGCTCTATGGGCGGTATTTTCGGCGCTCTGTTTGCCGGGCTGATCTACGATATCAATCCTCTGCTGCCCTTTATCCTTGCCTTCGGCTCTTTTGCTGTCGGTTCCGCTGTAACTTTATTGTACACAAAAAAATACAGGCGGAAACAGGCATAAAAAAACCTGTGACGATAGGAATCGTCACAGGTTTTCTTCTTATTTCAGGCTTATTTTCTTCGGGAAATACGTTCCTCCGCATGTTCTCGGCGATCCAGCTCCTGATCCACCTGTTCAAAAATAAAACGATACATATCTCTGGCCATAATATAAAAGTCCTGGACCATTTTATAGGTGATCTCCCGGTCAACGTCGGCTGGATAGCGGGTCTCAATATAGCACTGGTTTAAATCGGCACTTTCCTCAAACCATTGTTGGAAGCCTTTGTGATATTTTTTGGCTTGGCGGCACAGCCAGGTCAGGTTATGTCCATCCACGAGCCGCCCCGAACGAAGCAAGATATAGGCCTTCAGCGCTTTTTCAATGGATTGTTGACAATGAAAAGCCGCCAGATCATAACAGCGGTCATCTTCCTTAAGGATCGATGCCGCAACCAGATCCGCGCTGGAATGATCCAGCCAGTCAAAATACTTCCGGCTGTCCCGCGATTCATGGCGGTTACTTCTGGCCATACAGCATCTTCCCTTTCGTAAAGACTCGGTTTGCGAAAGCAGAGGTATCATCTCTCAACTGGCGGAACTGCTCCTTGGTATAGAGCAAAACATCAAAGGGCGTCTCACAATCCACATCAAAAATATCGGTGAGCAAACGACGCTTGTTCTCGTATTCGCAGATGACGCAAAGCTTGAAAGAGGTCAGCTCACCATCCAGATCGTGTTTACAGTTGTAAAGAAACACTGCCTCGGGCTTGGCGATCGCAATAACTTGCTTCAGTACTTCCTGTACGGCTGCATGTTTTTCATCCGGGATCATACATATTCCCCTTTCCTCTTACAGATAATCGTTTGGATCCACATCATCCAGCGGATCAATGTAAATATTGTTTTCCTGTTGTGTGACCGTTGGTTTCTGGAAAATACGACTGTTATTTTTATCATTTTTGCTGTTTTTGCCTGTTTCATTGCCGGAAAAGCTTCGTCCAATGAAGAAACATACAAAGCAAACAATGAAAACCGCGGACAAAAGCTCTGCCACATGGGATAATTCCACACCGTGGAATTGACTGAAGTTGGTATAGCGTAAAGGAGCTTCTGCACAGAGCACCGCCAACACCTCTCCGCTTTCGGCTTCCGTCAATGGGGCGAAAGAAAGAACCAGATCCCCATTATAAATCGAGGTCAGGAAGTTTTCCTTGCCCCGGCCGGACAAAAGCAACTCCACTTGTCGAACACAAGCTTTGTCAATATAGCCCTGTTCATAGG
>CAZNUF010000235.1:0-2727 GCA_964576125.1 uncultured Ruminococcus sp.
AAGAGCTATTATACAACAGCCTTTTGCTTTTGTCAACCCCTTTTTTTAAGTTTTTCAAAAACTTATTTGAGGTTTTCTGTTTCCACGTCGTCTTTTTCAGCAACGTACGATATTATATCAAATTCTTCTCCCTTTTGCAACCCCTTTTTGCTAATTTTTTTACTTTTCCTGTTATTTTACTTTTGATACATATTCTATCCACTATTATGAAATATTTTTATAGATATAAAGCAAAGGACACGAAACGACGTGTCCTCTATAAAGTAATATTCAATTAAAGCTCGCAATAGTTTCCGAGGAAACTGAACTCAGGCATTTCTTCGCTCAATTGGCTTATCAGGTCAATTACATTGTTGCTGTGAACACTGCCTGAAAAATCAAGATAGAACAGATATTCAAAGTCTTTGCCCTTTCTCGGACGTGATTCAATCTTTGTAAGGTTAAGTCCGAGTGAATTGAATCTGCACAACAGTCCGTATAGCGAACCGGTGACGTGCGGAAGTGAAAAGCAAAGGCTGATTTTATTTGCGTTTTCGGGAATACAGAGCGTTTTTGAAATCACAATAAAGCGTGTTGTGTTGCCCTTATCGTCCTGCAAATGGTTATCAATGATTTTAAGACCGTACTCCTCTGCCGCTTTGTAGGAACAGATTGCCGCTACGTTGAGCCTTTTTTCTTTTGCAACTTCTCTGGCGGCTACGGCTGTGTTTTCAAACGGCGTTGAATCAAAATTGTTCCTTGCTATGTAATTCGCACACTGTGAAAGCGACTGTGGATGTGACCAAACCTTTTCTATATCGGAAAACTCTGACTGCTTAAGTCCTGCAAGGCAATAGTCAATCGGCAAATCAAGCGCCTTTACTATATAGAAACGGTGCTTTAGAATTAAATCATAAACTGCAGAAACCGAGCCTGCGGTTGAATTTTCAACAGGCAGAACACCGTAGGCAATTTCTCCTTTATCGACTGCGTCAAAAACATCAGAAAATGTTTTATAATTTACAGCTTCGCTGTTCGGGAACAGCTTTAGCGTTGCTTCGTGACCGTTTGCGCCCTTTATTCCCTGATAGCCGACCGTTACGTTTTCGGTCTGCATTTTTGAGGACGCATTTAATATGTCGGCACGAAGTTTCTTTCCGCTGCCGACTATGTTGTGCTGGAGCGCTCTTGAAAGCTCCATTATATTAGAAAACAAAAGCCTTGCGTGCGAGCCGTACTCTCCGCCCTTTGCCTCTACATTATCAAGGATTTCATTCTCTCTGTTCTGATTGAGAACGGGAATGTTGTTTTCCTTTTTATATAAGCCGACTGCCTTTGCGCAGTCCATTCTTTTTTTGAAAAGCTCAATAAGCTTGCTGTCGATTTTATCTATTTCAACTCTGATTTCGCCTAAATCCTTCATCTGCAACTTTCCTTTACATTAAATTAGCAATCGCAATCGCCGTTACTGCTTCAATTACGGGAACGGCACGGGACACTATGCAGGGATCGTGTCTGCCGTGCACCTCAAGCTCGGTGTTTTCCTTTTTCTTCAAATCAACCGATTTCTGCTTTTGGGCAATTGAGGGGGTAGGCTTTACTGCGGCTCTGAAAATTATCGGCATACCGTTTGTAATTCCGCCGAGGATTCCGCCGCAGTTGTTGGTTTCGGTCACTACTTTTCCGTCTTTGTATCTGAACGGATCGTTCGACTGTGAGCCTCTCATTTTTGAAAGCTCAAAGCCCTCGCCGAACTCGATTCCCTTGATTGCAGGAACGCCGAAAACCGCCTTTGCAATCACGCCCTCAACACCGTCAAACATAGGCTCGCCAATTCCTGCTTCAATTCCTGTTACGGCACATTCAATTGTACCGCCGATGCTGTCTAGGCTCATTCTTGCATCTTCAACTTCATCACGCATTTTTTCTTCTACGGAATTATCAATAAGTGCAAAGCTTGATTCATTAAGCCTGTCTATCAGTGCGTCATCTATGCTGACAGGATTGAAAGGTTCATCGGATACATTTCCTATACTATTAATATGCGCCGCAATTTTTATACCTTTTTGCGCAAGAATCTGTCTGCAAATTGAGCCTGCAAACACTATCGGAGCCGTAATTCTGCCCGAAAAATGTCCTCCGCCGCGAATATCGTTTGCGCCGTTGTATTTTACAAAGGCTGTATAGTCACTGTGACCGGGACGGGGGCAAGAAAGCAGATTGCCGTAATCGCCGCTTCGTGTGTTTGTGTTTTCTATTACGGCGCAAAGAGGTGCGCCTGTCAGTGTGTCGCCGAGCATACCCGAAAGCACCTTCGGCAAATCGCTCTCCTTGCGTGGAGTAGCGGTTCTGTCCTTGCCGGGTGCACGGCGTGACATCTGAGTAAGCACGCTGTCCATATCTATTTTTACACCGGCCGGAAGTCCGTCAATTACAACACCGATTCCGTTGCCGTGACTCTCGCCAAATACCGATATTTTGATTTTATCACCGTATGTCGAGGACATTTGCCCTTCCTCCTATGCTGTTATAATCGTTGAAAAATTCAGGGTAGCTTTTGTTTATGCTTAATGCGTCACTGCATTCAATTTCGCTGTCAAGTCCTGCGGCACACACTGCGGCTGACATAACAATTCTGTGGTCGTTACAGCCGTCTGCACTGCCGCCCGAGAGCTTATCTACTCCCGAAATTTCAAGTCCGTCTGAAAGCTCTTTTACGTTTCCGCCGAGGTTATTTATAAGATTTGC
>CAZNUF010000236.1:0-2726 GCA_964576125.1 uncultured Ruminococcus sp.
CTCGAACTCCCGACCTTCTGATTCGTAGTCAGACACTCTATCCAGCTGAGCTACCGGCGCATATGCGGCTGTTTTTACAACCGCAAGCAGTATTATACCACACTACATTTCAAAATGCAAGTGTTTTTTATTCATTTGCATCGAAAAATGCAAAAAATGCCCTGTAAGCCATATAGACGTCGGTCTTTGAAACAATTTCAAACGGTGCGTGCATCGAAAGCACAGGCACACCGAGGTCTACAACATCAACATTCATATTCGCAACGTACTTTGCAATTGTACCGCCGCCGCCGAGGTCAACTCTGCCGAGCTCGCCGACCTGCCAGAGAATATCGTTTTTCTCAAGCATTGCACGGATTTTTCCCATATATTCGGCAGATGCGTCCGAGGTGTCGTACTTTCCGCCGTGACCCGTATACTTTGAAATGATTACGCCGTTGTTGATATACGAGCAGTTCTTTGCCTCATACGCAGAAGCGTATGTCGGGTCAAAAGCCGCATTAACGTCGGCAGAAAGACAGGTGCTCTTTGAAAGCGCTCTGTAGCCTTCAACACCGTCCTGATTTGCAAGGTCGTAGATGAAGAAACGCAAAAAGTCGCTCTGCATACCTGTGTTGCCGTCACTGCCGATTTCCTCTTTATCGGTGAGGTAGGTAATGCAGGTCTGCTCGGGAGCTTCTACGTCAACTGCCGCCATAAGCGCAGGATAAGCGCAAACCTTGTCGTCGTGACCGTATGCACCTATCATACTTGCGTCAAAGCCGATGTCCTTTGACTTGAACGACGGAATAAGGCAAAGCTCTGCCGAAAGAAAATCGCCCTCGGTTATGCCGTACTTCTTGTTGAGAATTGCCATTACGTTGAGCTTTACAAGGTCCTTTTCCTCGTCCTTTGTGTCGTAAGGGCGTGAGCCGACAAGTACGTTCATATCTTCGCCGGTGAACGCTTTAGCCATAGGCTTTGCCGATTGCTCCTGTGCAAGGTGAGGGAGCAAATCGGTAATGCAGAAGCAGGACTCGTCCTCCTCGTCGCCCCAGCTTATGTTGACTTTATTGCCGTCAAGCTTTACAACAGTTCCGTGGAGCGAAAGCGGAATAGCCGTCCACTGGTACTTTTTAAGACCGCCGTAGTAGTGGGTTTTGAAAAGAGCGAGGTTGTTAGCCTCGTAAAGAGGATTGGGTTTTAAGTCAATTCGAGGTGAGTCGATGTGTGCAATTGCAAGACGTGCGCCGTTCGTTACACCGTTTTTGCCGATAACCGCAAGGGCAATCGCCTTGTCGCGGTTTACATAATAAACCTTGTCGCCTGCCTTGTACCGGGTCTCTGCGTCATACTCCGTAAAGCCTGCCTTCTTTGCAAGCTCAACTGTGTAGCGCACAGCCTCACGCTCAATCGGTGAATTATCGAGGAATTTTTTATATCCCTTACAGAATTCATCGGCTTTTTTAATTTCTCTTTTTGTAAGCGCCTTAATGCCCTTCGGCTCTTCCATCATAATTTTTTCTTTGAGTTTTGTTGTTTTTGATTTTTCTTCAGACATTGTAATCATCCTTTCATAAGACAAAACAAAATTATCTAATATATATTATCTGTTAAAATGTAAAAATTAACCTTAACCGTATAATTTTATATACATTTCTTTTGCACTTTCAACCTTGTCAACGTAATTGCTCGTTTCAGGATAGGGGATTTTGTCAAGCGTTTTGCCATCCTTGCTGTAATTGCTGTCAGAAAGCCACTCTCCGACAACAAAACCTGCGTTGTACGCCGCAACGGCACACCGCTCGTCACCGTAATAATCGTAAAAATATTTGAGCAGATAACAGCCGTAGTCAATGCAGACTTCGGGATTGAACAAATCGTCGGTTGTGTATTCGCCGACAGTCCCACGCTTTTCCTGTAACCACTCAAAGGAGGATGGCATCATCTGCATAATTCCGCAGGCACCTGCGCCCGATTCTGCGTTGGGGTCAAATCCGCTTTCGGTGCGTATAACGGCATAGACAAGCGATTCTTCAAGTCCGTATTCACCTGCGTATTTTTCAACAATTTCGCTGTATTTTTGTGGATAGCTTGCTTTTTCAAGATTGTTTTTTGTTTCCTCGTAATAATTCGTTACAAAAAACACAATACCGCCTGCGAAAATTGCAAGCACAATAAGCCAGATTAATGCATTTATTCCTTTTCTGCTTTTCCGCTTGTAACGACGGGAAGCTGTAGGCATTGAATCACCTCGGTGTTTATCTGTGGAGTTGTTTTAACAGACCTTCAAGCTGAATTTTCAGCGAGCTTATGTCTGAATTGTTTTCTATAATATAGTCAGAATTTTCTCTGAAAAATTCTTCGTTAAGCTGTGCGTTCATTCGCATAAGCGCATTTTCTTTTGAGATATTGTCACGCCGGCAGATTCTTTCAAGCCTTACCGTTTTTTCGGCGGTAACACTGATAATTTTGTCGCAGATGACGTCTGCATTGCTTTCAAAAAGCTGTGGTGCGTCATAGACGACCGTTGTTGCTCCGTTCTCGGCGGCTTTTTTGATTTCCGCAAAAAGCTCCGCCGTTACAAACGGATGAACAATTGAGCTTAACAGAGCGGTGTTTTCTTTTGACGAAAACGCCCTTTCGGCAAGGAGCTTTCTGTCGGGAGTGCCGTTATCGGTGGTAATATCCTCGCCAAAAACAGCCGAAATAGTTTTAAGACAAGGCGAGCCGCTTTCGTAGATTTT
>CAZNUF010000237.1:0-2696 GCA_964576125.1 uncultured Ruminococcus sp.
GGTCGGTTTCAAGCTTTGTTTCACCCGGACCTCTTGTGCCGATACCGCCGCCGAGCCTTGACATCGCAATTCCCTTTCCCGTAAGGCGAGGGAGCATATATTTCAGCTGTGCAAGCTCAACCTGAAGCTTGCCCTCCTTTGAACGTGCTCGCTGTGCAAAAATATCGAGAATCAGCGTTGTGCGGTCAATTACCCTAACGTCAGTTTCGGCTTCCATATTTTTAATCTGAGTAGGCGAAAGCTCGCTGTCTACTACGATTAAATCTATCTCCTGCGCATTGCAGATTTCTGTGATTTCGGCAAGCTTTCCAGTTCCGACATACGTTGCAGTTTCAACCTTATTTAAGTTCTGCGTTACCGAAAAAACAGGGTCTGCTCCTGCACTTTTTACAAGTTCAGACAGCTCCTCAAGAGAAGCCTGAGCATCATATTGTCCCGTATCAACGCTGACAAGCAGTGCACGGGTGATTATTTCTTCATTGCTTTTAAGTTCCATAAAATATCCTTTATTATATAATTTTGTTTACTTAATTCCGCATTCCGAATTAAATAATCACTTTACTATTTTCCCAATTAGTAGTATAATATATCAGTATTAATTTGTAAATGACAGACTTTACAATTTATCAAATATTTTTCCGAGGTCTTATATATGGATAAAAAATATGACGTCATTATCGTCGGCACAGGTGCGGCAGGCTTATATGCGGCGCTGAATTTTCCAAAGGACATAAGCGTTCTGCTCGTTTCAAAGCGTGATTTGCCGCTTTCAAACAGCTCGCTCGCACAGGGCGGCGTTGCTTGCGTG
Source organism: uncultured Ruminococcus sp. (assembly GCA_964576125.1). Classification (GTDB taxonomy): domain Bacteria; phylum Bacillota; class Clostridia; order Oscillospirales; family Acutalibacteraceae; genus Ruminococcoides. Next base: position 809 of record CAZNUF010000237.1, read on the forward strand.
CTTGATACTGTTCACGACAACTACAAGCTTCATATCAACGACACGCTGATTGCAGGAAAGTATAAAAACAACCTGTCAGCCGTTGAAAAGCTCGTTTCGGAAGGTCCTGCCGATGTATTGAAAATTAAGGAGCTGGGTGTTGATTTCGACCTCAACCCCGACGGTACTATGTGCAAAACACTTGAGGCAGGTCACAGCCGCCACAGAATTGTTCACCACAAGGATTCAACAGGCAAGGCTATTGTTGACGGACTGATTGACGTTGTACGCACTCTGCCTAATGTTACTATTTGCGATAATGCGCTTGTATATTCAATTGACAAGGCTCTGCACGGCTTTTACATAAGCATTCTTAAGGACGGTAAAAGCTATCATTACGGCTGTAATTACTGCCTGCTTGCAACGGGTGGAATAGGCAGAGTTTACAAATACACGACAAATTCTGCAATTGCAACGGGCGACGGAATTGCGTTTGCCTATATGCTCGGCGCAAAGATAAGCCACCTTTCACGTGTGCAGTTTCACCCCACCGCTTTTGCCGCCGATAAGGACAGAGAGCGTTTCCTGATAAGCGAGGCTGTTCGTGGTGAGGGAGCTGTTCTGCTCAACTGCAACGGAGAACGCTTTGCGTTTGACTACGACAGCCGAGGAGAGCTTGCTCCGAGGGACGTTGTTTCAAACGCAATTATCAGGGAGTCGATTAAGACAAAGAGCGAGAAATTTTACCTTGACATTACGGACAAGCCTGCCGAATTTATCAAGGAGAGATTTCCTATGATTTATTCGAGGTGCCTTGAGGAAGGCGTTGACATTACCAAAGACAGGATTCCCGTCTTTCCGTGCCAGCACTACCTTATGGGCGGAATCAATGTTGACCTTGACGCCAAAACCTCGATTGACGGACTTTACGCCGCAGGAGAATGTTCCCACACCGGTGTTCACGGTGCAAACCGACTTGCAAGCAATTCACTGCTTGAAGCGCTTGTATTTTCACGCTCGGCGGCACAGGACATTACACGAAGAATTGAAAAATACGGCAGAAAGCCGCTCGGAAACGAACCTGCTTACAAATCAATTGAGGGAAAGCCTATGCCGCAGGGTTTCCGTTCACAGATAAGAGAAATTTTACAGGACACATACTTTGTAATTCCGAAGCCTGAAAAGTATGACGAAAGCTATGAAAAAGTTGAAAAAATTGTTGACACACTTTTCAGTGAGGACTACGAAATCACATCTGACCTTGTTGAAGCCAGAAGTATTGCAATTGTTGCAAGCATAATTCTTGAAGAAGTACGGGAGGGCATTAACCTATGATTTTAAACAGCATTTACGTTGACAACCTTATCAAAACAGCACTGCTCGAGGACATTAATTACCTCGACACCACAACCGATTATCTGATTGACGAGGAGCAGGAAAACACTGCAAAATTCCTTGCAAAGAGCGACGGCGTACTCTGCGGACTTGAAGTTGCATTAAGAGTATTTGAGATTTTACAGCCGACAGGCTTTGAGGTTAAGGCTTTCAAAAAAGACGGTGATAAGCTTGAAAAAGGCGACATTATCGCAGAAATTCACGGCAAGACAAGAACAATTCTGAAAGGCGAGCGTACTGCTCTTAATCTCATTCAGCATATGAGCGGTGTTGCTACGGCAACAAACAAGGCGGTTGAGCTTGTAAAGGGCACTAACGCATCAATTGCCGACACGAGAAAAACTCTGCCGGGATTAAGACCACTGCAAAAGTATGCGGTAACAGTCGGCGGCGGCAGAAATCACCGCTACAATCTTTCGGACGCCGCAATGCTGAAGGACAACCACGTTGACGCCGGCGGCGGAATTGCAAATGCTGTCGCAAAGCTCAAGACAAAGCTCGGTCATATGACGAA
>CAZNUF010000238.1:0-2674 GCA_964576125.1 uncultured Ruminococcus sp.
CAAAACGAAACACGTGTTGCAGTCATCAGCATAATTGTTGAAAAACCCGACGCAACACCGCAGATTAACGAAATTTTACACACCGCCGCCGACTTCATAATCGGCAGGCTGGGAATCCCTTACAGACAGAAAAACATCAGTATAATAAGCATAGTAATCGACGCAGAGCTTGACGTAATCAGCTCCGTTTCGGGCAAGCTCGGCAGACTGTCGGGAGTAACGGTAAAAACAGCATACTCAAAAAAGTGATATATAATATGAACAATATTCAAATTATCGAAAAAATTGAAACAACAGGCACTGCCTCAAAACACGAGCTTGCATATCTGCTTGAAACAATAAACGACAGCGAGCTTGAAGCTCTGCGCAAAAGGGCACAAAAAAAATCGCTTGAACACTTCTCGAACAAAATCTACATCCGTGGTCTTGTCGAGCTTTCAAGCTACTGCAAAAACGACTGCCTTTACTGCGGACTTCGCCGCTCAAACAAAAGCGCAGTGCGTTACCGACTTACCAAAGAGCAAATTTTGTCGTGCTGTAAATCAGGCTACACCCTCGGCTTTCGCACCTTTGTTTTGCAGGGGGGAGAGGACGGATATTACACCGACGAAGTTATGTGTGATATAGTTAGCAGTATCAAGTCGCTCTATCCCGACTGCGCCGTTACGTTGTCGCTCGGCGAACGAACGGAGGAAAGCTACAGAAAGCTTTATGAGTCGGGTGCTGACCGCTATCTTCTTCGCCACGAAACGGCGAATGATGAGCACTACAAAAAGCTACACCCGAGCGAAATGTCGCTTGAAAATCGCAAAAACTGCCTTTACACATTAAAGAAAATCGGCTATCAGACAGGCGCAGGCTTTATGGTCGGCTCGCCTTATCAGACGTATGAAACGCTTGCCGAGGACTTGCTCTTTTTAAAGGATTTAAACCCGCAGATGTGCGGCATAGGGCCGTTCATTCCGCATAAGGATACGCCCTTTGCAAATGAAAAAAGCGGAAGCGTCCGCCTTACGCTGGTACTGCTTTCACTTGTGCGGCTTATGTTACCAAAAGTTTTGTTGCCTGCGACAACGGCTCTCGGAACAGCCGACGGAAAGGGCAGGGAAAAGGGCGTTCTGCACGGTGCAAACGTAGTAATGCCCAACCTCTCGCCGACCGAACACAGAGCCGATTATTCGCTCTACGACAACAAAATCTGCACAGGCGACGAAGCCGCCGAGTGCATAAAATGCCTGTCAAACCGAATGAAGTCGATAGGCTATAAAATCGTGACCGACCGAGGAGATTATTCGGAATAACCGATGAAGAAAGGAATATAAATTATGCCAAAGTACGACAAACACTCGCTCAAAGCCGAGGAATTTATCAATGACGGGGAGATTAAGGACACCCTGAAATTTGCCGACGAAAACAAGGACAACCTTGAGCTTATCGACAAAATTATCGAAAAAGCAAAGCTCCGCAAGGGACTTGACCACAGAGAGGCAAGCGTGCTTCTCGCCTGTGAAAACAAGGAAAAGCTTGATGAAATCTACGCTCTTGCACAGCAGATAAAAAAGGATTTCTACGGCGACAGAATCGTAATGTTTGCGCCGCTCTACCTTTCAAACTACTGCGTAAACGGCTGTGTTTACTGTCCCTACCACGCAAAGAACAAGCACATCTGCCGCAAAAAGCTCACGCAGGAGGAGGTCAAAAACGAGGTCATTGCCTTGCAGGATATGGGACACAAGCGACTTGCAATTGAAGCAGGGGAGGATCCCGTCAATAACCCTATTGAGTACATTCTGGAGTGCATAAAGACGATTTATTCGATAAAGCACAAGAACGGCGCAATCAGACGTGTAAATGTCAATATTGCCGCAACAACGGTTGACAATTACCGCAAGCTGAAGGACGCAGGAATCGGAACGTACATTCTGTTTCAGGAAACCTACAACAAGGAAAGCTACGAGGTGCTCCACCCGACAGGCCCCAAGCACAATTACGCTTATCATACAGAGGCTATGGACAGGGCAATGGAGGGCGGAATCGACGACGTAGGAATCGGCGTTCTGTTCGGACTTGAGCTTTACCGCTACGAGCTTGCAGGAATTTTAATGCACGCCGAGCACCTTGAAGCAGTCCACGGCGTAGGCCCTCATACAATCAGCGTGCCGAGAATCAGACGTGCCGACGACATTGACCCCGATGTGTTCGACAACGGAATCGACGACGAAACCTTTGCAAAAATTGTGGCAATTATCAGGATTGCCGTACCGTATACGGGTATGATTATCTCAACGAGAGAGAGTCAGAGTGTGCGTGAAAAGGTACTTAAGCTCGGTGTTTCGCAAATCAGCGGCGCATCACGCACAAGTGTTGGCGGCTACGTTGAGCCTGAGGAAGAGGACGAAAACTCGGCGCAGTTTGACGTGAGCGACAAAAGGAGCCTTGACGAGGTTGTACGGTGGCTTATGGAACTGGGTTACATTCCGTCGTTCTGCACCGCCTGCTACCGAGAGGGCAGAACAGGCGACCGCTTTATGTCGCTCTGCAAGAACGGTCAGATTCAGAACTGTTGTCACCCCAATGCACTTATGACGCTTGAGGAGTACCTTATGGACTACGCAAGTGAGGAAACAAAGGAAATCGGCGAAAGGCTGATTGAAAAGGAGCTTTTGAAGATTCC
>CAZNUF010000239.1:0-2659 GCA_964576125.1 uncultured Ruminococcus sp.
TATGATACACGCACAAATCCCTCGCCGCATTCGCCGAAAGCTGTTCCGGGTACTACTGCAACGTGCTTGTCCATAATCAGGCGGGTGCAGAATTCTTCTGAGGTGAGTCCTGTGCTTTTGATGCAGGGGAATACATAGAATGCGCCCAAAGGCTCAAAGCACGAAAGTCCCATTTCATTGAATCCGTCAACAACAAGCCTTCTTCTCATATCGTACTCGTCACGCATTTTACAAACGTCACGGTCGCCGTTTCTGAGCGCCTCAATTGCGGCATACTGTGCTGTTGTGGGAGCAGACATTATTCCGTACTGGTGAAGCTTTGTCATCTGTTCAATCAACGGAGCAGGTCCGAGTGCGTAACCGAGTCGCCAACCTGTCATTGCGTAGGATTTTGAAAAGCCGTTGATTACAATTGTTCGCTCGTACATATTATCAAGTGATGCAATTGAAACGTGCCTTTTTCCGCCGTATGTAAGCTCCGAATAAATTTCATCAGACAGAACAAGCAAATCGTGTTTTAAAACAACCTTGGCAATTTCTTCAAGGTCTTCCCTCTCCATAATTGCGCCTGTGGGATTGTTCGGGAAAGGAAGCACAAGCAGTTTTGACTTTGGAGTTATTGCCGCTTCAAGATCCTTTGCCTTAAGTCTGAAATTGTCTTCATTTTTTGTCCTGATTATAACGGGAGTTCCGCCTGCCATTACTGCAAGAGGTTCGTAGCAGACAAAGGACGGTTCGGGAATAATAACCTCGTCGCCCTGCTGAATAAGCGTTCTGAACGCAAGGTCAATTGCTTCACTTCCGCCTACGGTTACAAGAGTCTGATTTTTATAATCGTATGGAATGCCGAATCTGCGTTCATAGTAGTTAGCTATTTCCTGTCTTAACTCCATAAAGCCTCTGTTCGGTGAATACCACGTTTTGCCCTTTTCAAGGCTTTTTATTCCCTCGTCACGAATATGCCAAGGGGTCTGGAAGTCAGGCTCGCCGATACTGAGCGAAATTACATCTTCCATTTCGTTTGCAATATCAAAAAATTTGCGTATTCCCGACGGCTTTATGGTCTTTATATGGTCGTTTAAGTATTTATCGTAATCTATCACAGGATTAAGTTCCTCCCGTCGGTTTGGTCGCCGAAGTCAATCAGATTCATTCCTCTGTCCTTGTAGCGGCGCATAATAAAGTGTGTGCCTGTTGAGAGTATTCCGTCGATTGTAGAAAGCTTTTTTGCAACAAACATTGCAATATCCTGCATTGTTTCTCCCCTTACAATCAGCGCAAAATCATAAGCACCCGCCATAAGATAAACCGACTCAACTTCTTCAAAAGCCATACAGCGCTCTGCCATTTCATCAAAGCCTGTTTCTTTTCTGGGCATTACCTTGAGTTCAATAAGAGCTTCAACATCGCCGTCATCAAGCTCATCACGGTTTACAACTGCCTGATAGCCCTTGATTATACCCTTGTTTTCATATTCTTTAATCTGCGCTTTTATGTAATCCTCGGGCTCGCCGAGCATTGTTGCTATTTCACCGGTAGTAAAGCCGGAATTTGTGCTTAAAAGCTGTAACAGTTTATCCATAATTTTTCCTCCTGTTTTTGACTATAATTATACCGCCTGCATTGCAAGCTTGTCAACTGTGTTAATAAGATTTGTACAGATTGAAGTTGCAACGCAATATAGCTCGTCAGAATTGTCATTTATGTCAAGTTCTGAATAATCAGTATGCTTTTTCAGCGTTGCGATTACAGAATTATCAACGTCAATTATGCTGAAATTGCCCTTTGCGATTTCTCCGTTGATGTGCCAGTTATTGCCGTAATAGTAACCCAGTATTCTGTTTGATGAAATAATCAGAACAAAGGTGATGTGGCGTTTTCCAGCCTTAAATGCAAAGGTGTGTGTGCCGACAATCGGTATCTTACGGATTTTCAGCACCGCTTTGTCTGCATTATCCGAAACAATTAATTTTGAAACAGACTTACTCCCTGTAAAAGACGCTTTGTACTTTTCATTACCAGACTCGTCAAATACCGTAAAGCAGGATTTATCGGGAGAAGTGTTGCGTTTTATAAATAGCTTCATACAATCACCGCTGTAATTTTTAATGCTGAATCAAAACAATTAAGCGTTTTCAAGCTCGTCAAGCCACGCCTTTACAGAGGCGTCACTCGGCATTCTCCAGTCGGAACGTGGCGACAGAGTAACAGAACCAACCTTTGGGCCGTCAGGCAGACATGAACGCTTGAACTGCTGACTGAAAAATCTTTTGATGAAAACAGTGAGCCATTTTTTGATGATTTCTTCGCTGTATTTATCCTTAAAGGAGAGCTTTGCCATATAGTATATTTTACTCGGAGCATAGCCGAAACGTACCAAGTAATAAAGGAAAAAGTCGTGTAGCTCATAGGGACCGACAACATCCTCGGTTTTCTGTGCAATTTCTCCGTTTTTATCGGGCGGTAAAAGCTCGGGACTTACGGGTGTGTCGAGAACGTCAAGCAGTACTTCCTTTAAAGTGCCGTTTGATTTCTGTGCTTCATATGCAGTAAGGTAACGCACGAGGGTTTTGGGGATTGACGCATTCACGGCGTACATACTCATATGGTCGCCGTTGTAGGTTGCCCAGCCGAGAGCAAGCTCGGAAAGGTCGCCTGT
>CAZNUF010000240.1:0-2658 GCA_964576125.1 uncultured Ruminococcus sp.
AAACAGGCTTGCCGTCTGTTGCAGATGATTCGGGACTGTGTGTTGACGTTTTAGACGGTCGTCCGGGAATATATTCCGCACGTTACGCAGGTGAAAACGCAACCGACGAGGATAAAAACAACAAACTTCTTGCAGAGCTTAATGATGTTCCCGAAAAGGACAGAACAGCTCATTTTACCTGTGCAATCTGCTGTATTCTCCCAAGCGGAGAAAAAATTGAGGTTGAGGGCGTTTGTGAGGGCAGTATCGCATTTGAGCCTCACGGTAACGGCGGTTTCGGCTACGACCCGATTTTTAAGTACGGCGATAAAAGCTATGCAGAGCTTTCTTCTGATGAAAAGGATGCAGTAAGCCACAGGGGAAAGGCTTTGCGAAAGCTTAAGGCAGAGCTTGAAAAATATTTTGACAAATAACCGAAAGGATTTAACATATGCTTACAAGTAAACAGAGGGCTTATCTTCGTGGTCTTGCAAATAAGCTTGATACAATTCTAATTTTAGGCAAGGGCGAAATCACCGACAATATTATCCGTCAGGCTGATACAGCATTGACGGCACGTGAAATTATAAAAGGCAAGGTGCTTGAAAACAGCTCATATTCTTCAAGAGAAGCGGCAGAAATCCTCGCTGAAAAATGCAGTGCCGACGTGGTTCAGGTAATCGGTTCAAAGTTTGTTCTTTACCGTGAAAATCCCGACGATCCTGTTATTGTTCTGCCAAAGGCAAAAAAGAAATGAGCAGAACAGGAATAATCGGCGGAACATTTAATCCTATACACAACGGTCATATTCTTCTTGCATTATACTGCAAAGAAAAATTAAATCTTGACAGTGTTATTTTTATTCCGACCTATACTCCGCCGCATAAATCGGATAAAGATGTGGTATGTGAAGTTCACAGACTGAATATGTGCAATATAGCTGTTCAAAGCTATGATTATTTTTCCGTTTCGGACATTGAAATCAAACGTAAGGGCAAAAGCTACACCTACGAAACCCTTATAAGTCTTAAAGAAATCTATCCCGATGATACTTTGTATTTCATAACGGGCGCAGATATGTTTTTAACGCTTGAAAAATGGAAGAATCCGGAAATTATTTTTGAAAAAGCAATTATTGCAGCTGTTCCGAGAAATTCGTCGGATTCTGAAATTCTGAACAGTCACTATCAAGAATTTCTTAAACCGTTGGGTGCAAAGGCTTGCATACTTGATGAACCTGTTCTGAGTGTTTCTTCAACCTTTATCAGAGAAAATATAGATAATTACGATTTGATTAAGTCTTTAATTGACAGGAATGTTTATGAATATATAGTAAAAAATAATCTCTACAGGGAGTGAACAAAATTGAGTATCGCCGAATATAAAAAGATTATTAAAACTATGATGAGCGAAAACAGGTATAACCACTGTGTAAATGTTTCAAAAGAGGCAGTAAAGCTTGCAAAGCGTTACGGCGGTGATGAAGAAAAAGCCGCAGTTGCAGGTATTCTTCACGACATCACCAAGGAAATGCCAAAGGAAGAACAGTTGCAAATTATGCTTGACAGTGGTATAATTTTAGACGATATTCAAAAAAACGCTCCTAAGCTTTGGCACGGTATAAGCGGAAGTGTTTATATTAAAAACCATTTATGCATTGAAGATGAAGATATTTTAAATGCAATCTGCTACCACACAACAGGCAGAGCAGGTATGTCGATTCTTGAAAAAATCATTTTCGTTGCTGATTTTACATCGGAGGAGCGTACATACAAGGGCGTTGCAACAATGCGTAAAAAGTCAAGAAAAAGTCTTGAGGATGCAATGCTTTACGGATTTAAATTCACATTTTCCGATTTATCCTCACGTGAGCTTGCAATTCACCCTGACGAGCTTGCTTGTTACAACGAAATTGTTTTAAATAATCCCACGAAAGGAAAGAGTAAATGAATTCTTACGATCAGGCTGTAATGGCTGCAAAGGCTATAAGCAGTAAAAAAGGTTTAGATATACAGGTAATAGAAATCAGCGATATATCCGTTCTTGCAGACTATATGGTAATAGCAACGGGTACAAGCTCAACCCACGTCAAGGCACTTGCCGACGAGGTTGAATATAAGCTTGACGAAGCGGGAATTTCCGTAAGTCACATTGAAGGGTATCGTTCAAACAGCTGGATTTTGCTTGACTACGTTGACGTAATTGTAAACGTATTTTCAGATGAAGCAAGAGAGTTTTACGACCTTGACAGACTCTGGCAGGACGGAAAGCCTGTTGACCTTACAGGAATAATAGATTAAAATTCGGGAGGACTTGAATTGAAATATAATCACAAAACCACAGAACAGAAATGGCAGAAAATATGGGAGGAAAAGGGAGTATTCCACGCAGAAGAAAATTCTGATAAAGAAAAATTCTATGCGCTTATTGAGTTCCCTTATCCATCGGGACAGGGCTTGCACGTAGGTCACCCAAGACCTTATACAGCACTTGATACCGTAGCAAGAAAGCGCAGACTTCAGGGCTACAATGTGCTTTATCCTATCGGCTGGGACGCTTTTGGACTTCCTACCGAAAACTACGCTATTAAAAACCATATTCACCCCGAAATTGTTACAAAGAACAATATCGCTCGCTTTAAAAAGCAGATTCAGTCACTCGGTATTTCTTTTGACTGGA
>CAZNUF010000241.1:0-2627 GCA_964576125.1 uncultured Ruminococcus sp.
CGACATTTCTGCAAGAGAAGCAGGCTCCGTAGGCGGACAGATGGTTAAAAAGATGATTGAGTCATACGAAAACAGTATGAAATAATCAAGGCTGAAAACAGTATTATACAATCAGCATAAATTAAACGGGACTTTCGCAAATTTTACTAATTTGCGAAAGTCCCAATTTAGTTTACGCTTCTGCTCTGTTTATTGCGTTAAGAACGCCGAGAACGGAGGCTACGTTTACGTTTGAGTCGATGCCGATGCCGAAAATATTATTTCCGTCAGGCTTTTTAAGCTCAATATATGAAACAGCTTTTGAGTCAGAGCCTTGAGAAATTGCGTGCTGACTGTAGGAGATAAACTCGTATTTGTCAAGACCGACTGCCTTGATTGCGTTGAAGAATGCGTCAATAGGACCGTTACCGACGCCGCTTAATACGACCTCGTCACTGCTATCAATGACCATTCTGCCCTTGAAGTGAACGTAATCATTGCCGTTTTCGCTTTCCTCGTAAATCTTCCTCTTTGTGAGCTTGTATTTCATCGGGTGATTAAGATAGTTCTGCTCGAATACCTCAAAAAGCTCCTTCGGGATAAGCTCACGTTCAAGCTCTTCACACTTAGTCTGAACGAGTTTTGAAAATTCGGGGTGCATACGCTTTGGCAAATCGTAGCCGAAGTTGTTGCTCATAACAAACGCCGCACCGCCCTTGCCTGACTGCGAGTTGATTCTGATAATCGGTTCGTACTCTCTGCCGACATCGGCAGGGTCAATCGGAAGATAGGGGATTTCCCACATATCAGTACCGCTTTCACGCATATATTTCATACCCTTGTTGATAGCGTCCTGATGTGAGCCTGAAAAAGCAGTAAATACAAGCTCGCCGATGTAGGGCTGACGAGGGTCGATTTTCATATTTGTGCATCTCTCGTAAATTTCACGGAGCTTTGGCAGATGTGAAAAATCAAGCTTCGGGTCAACGCCCTGAGTGTACATATTAAGTCCCATTGTAACGATGTCCATATTACCCGTACGTTCGCCGTTGCCGAAGAGCGTACCCTCAACACGGTCAGCACCTGCAAGCAATGCAAGCTCGCCGGCTGCAACGCCGCATCCACGGTCGTTGTGTGGGTGAACACTGATGATAGCGGCATCTCTGTTTTTGAGGTGTCTGATAAAATATTCAACCTGATCGGCAAATGTGTTCGGCGTGCACATTTCAACCGTATTGGGCAGATTGAGAATAACGGGATTTTCCTTTGTCGAGCCGAGAGCCTCCATAACCTTGTCGCAGATGTCAACAGCATTGTCCATCTCCGTACCGCTGAAGCTTTCGGGAGAATACTCAAGGCGGAAGTTTGTGTCGCCGTCGTATTCGTCGATGAGTTGTTTGATCAGATGTGCGCCCTCAACGGCAATTTTCGTAACGCCGTCCATATCGGTCTTGAAAACAACCTTTCTTTGGAGCGTAGAGGTTGAGTTGTAGAAGTGAACGATTACGTTCTTTGCACCCTTGACCGCCTCAAAGGTCTTGCGGATGAGATGCTCTCTTGCCTGAACGAGCACCTGAATTGTAACGTCGTCGGGAATGTGATTTTTCTCGATAAGCTCACGGCAGATTTCGTACTCTGTTTCCGATGCACTGGGGAAACCGATTTCGATTTCCTTAAATCCCATATCGCAGAGAGCGTGGAAAAATTCGAGCTTTTCTTCAAGATTCATCGGGTCAACGAGCGCCTGATTTCCGTCACGCAGGTCAACACTGCACCATATCGGAGCTTTTGTAATGGTCTTGTTCGGCCATGTTCTGTCGGGAATGTCAATTTGTTTGAAAGGAATATACTTTTCAAACGACGGTTTCATACCAATAACCTCCTTATACTAATCTGTGGTTTGAGATTAGTATTTTTAAAAATTCACACAAAAAAAGCCCCTCAAAAGCAACCTGAAAAATTGCCAAAGGGACGAATAAAATCGTGGTACCACCCAATTTCAGCTATATGTCACCATACAGCCCTTAAGGACTTCCAACAAAGTCCCGACTGATAACGCAGTCCTGCGTTTTGCACTACAGCGTAAAACCTTCGCACAAAAAACTCGGGGATGAGCTATGCATATAAACCTCCGCATCGGCTTACACCAACCGCCGACTCTCTTTGCCGTAAAGGCTTATATCTTGTTCCCGTCATTGTTTTTAAGGGGATTATTCTGTTAGTACTATTATATAGAGAGTTTTTGAAATTGTCAAGCATTTTATTTCAAGAAAACACCGTAATACCCAAATATTATGCGGTTGATATTTTTCTTATTTTGATGTATAATAAAATTTAAAGCAAAATAAGCATTATATAAGTATGCTTATCAGTTCGGAGGTGTTTTTCTTGAACGTAAACGTCGGCGACCGTGTTGAGATGAAAAAACAGCATCCCTGCGGCGGAAATATTTTTACAATTCTGCGCATTGGAATGGATTTCAAAATCAGGTGCGAAAAGTGCGGCAGAGAGGTTATGGTGCCACGCAACAAAATTGAGAAAAACATCAGACGAATTATTTAAGAAAATTAATTTTACGGATAAAACAGGGTATATTTATGTTTGACAGAATAGAAATTTTTGACAAAAGATATTCCGAGCTTTCGCAA
>CAZNUF010000242.1:0-2617 GCA_964576125.1 uncultured Ruminococcus sp.
GCAGCATTTCGGTCGTGAGATCGTCGCCGAACACTTCGCCGCGGATGTAGTTGTAAACCGTGCTCGCGCAGACCTTCGTCTTGAAGCGCCAGCCGTTGACCTCGGCCTCGCCTACGGCAGCCTCGGGGCTGTACTTCTCGTCGCGGATCTTGGCGATCAGGTAGTCGGCCAGCTCGTAGTCGTTGCCGATCTTCAGCTCCGGCCCCTTGGCGCGGAGGTTGGCCTCATAGCGGGCCTGTGCGCCTTCGGGGTTGTATCTGGTCTCGGTGGTGTAGTCGCTGTTGAGGTGCTCATAGGTGCACCGCTTCAGCTCCCGGTAGATGGTCGTATGATGGACGCCGAGCTCCTTGGCGATGTCCGTCGGCTTCATTCCTGCGCGGATGAAGGCGTCGAGCTGGATGCGCTTGGTCGGCGTCAGATGGCTCCAGTGCTGTCCCATTGTGTTCCCCTCCGTGATAAAAGAAAAGGGGCGGCCCGCCGGCCGCCCCTTCTGTGTGTCAGTGTTCCTCGTACTTTTTCAGGAGCTCGAGCGTCTCCTCGTCCGTGATGATGTCGGCCAGCCTGCACTCCAGCGCGTTGCAGATCTTCAGCAGCGTCGGCAGCTTCGCGCCGTTGATGTCCCGGGCGCCTCGCTCGTACTGCTGGAGCACTTGCACGTTGATCCCGGCCAGTGCGGCGAGCTGAGACTGAGACAGGCCGGCCGCCTTGCGGAGCTTTTGCAGCCCCTCGTTTTTATAGGTCACTTTGATCGAGATGTCCATGTTGTTCCTCCCGCTTGACTTCGCCGTGGTTTCGTGGTTATAATAAAGAGGAACGGCGGGCGGGATTTTTCCCGCCGTCCTTCGACCTTACTGCTTGGGCTTTTGGTTCGGCTTTATTGTGATTGTGATGGTGGCAACCTGTTCACACTTTAGAGCCTGTTCCAGCAGCTCGAGCAGTTTTTTCATCTGCTCAGCATCCACGGCTTTGCCTCCTTTCCGCGGTTTTGTTCTCCTTTCTTTCTGTACTCGGCTATCCCTTGCCTGTGATTATATTATAGAGCATTTGCTCTATAATGTCAAGCATAATTCGGCGGATTTTCAACATTTCCCCGCGTTTTTTCACATAAAAAAGCCGCACGGCGTCGCTGCCGTGCGGTTTTCTCATTCTTTCCCGAGCAGGTGGTTGATCGTGGTGCCGAGGGCGGTCGCCAGATAGTCCAGCTCGTAGTCAGCGACGACTCTGCTGCCGTTCTCGATGCGGCTGATGACCTTCTGCGTGACGTCCAGTCCGATGATCTGGAGCTTGTAGGCGAGCTGTTCCTGTGATAGACCAGCCCGCAGCCGTTCCTCTTTGACTTGCTCCCCGGAGATGTTGCACCTGCCGTCTGGTTTGTAGATTTTCGACGCCCTCGCCTCCTTTTATCCTAAAGATGACTATGCAATATTGACTTTACCAGTTTTGGCATGGTAATATTATGCCAAAGATGACTAAACGCTAAAAAACACAAACAGGAGGTAACGGCATGGGTACACGGTTCAGACGTAGTTTCAAAATTGCCCCGGGTGTCCGGGTAAACCTTAACAAGAAAAGCGCGAGCGTCAGCTTCGGCCCGAAGGGCCTGAAGCACACGATCAGCACGACGGGAAAAAGTCACACGACCGTCGGGATCCCCGGGACGGGCTTGTCTTATACGACGAGCTCCGGCGGGAAGTCCGGCGCGCAGCAGGGCGCGGTCAGCATCCCCGCAGCGCAGCGGCCGACGTCCCCGAAAAATAAGACGGTGGCGCTGCTGCTGTGCATCTTCCTCGGCTTCTTCGGTGTCCATCGGTTCTATGTTGGGAAAACCGGCACGGGCGTCATCTGGCTGCTGACGGCCGGGGCCTGCGGGATCGGCTGGCTGGTTGATATTTTCACCATCGCGCTCGGCGGTTTCTATGACTCCGAGGGCCGTGTACTGCGGTTCCATCCAACAGAGGCCGAGCTCGCCGCTGCCGGTGAAGTGCCGGATCCTGACGCTGAGGAGTAAAGCCCCACATAACAGAAAAAGCCCGCCCGGGATCTCCGGGCGGGTTTCTGCTTTTCTATGCGGTTTTAGAGTTTCGTGACGTAGTCCAGAGAGATCCAGCCCGCGCCGCTCTTGAGCTTGCCCCACTTGGTCGCGCCGGGGCCTGCGGCTTCGGCGACGATGGTGTAGATGCCCTTGCCCTTGATCTGGCCGGCGACGCCGTAGTTGGTGCCGGGGCCCTTGCGGATGTTCAGCACGTCGGCTGTCGTCCGCACGCGGTAGCTCGTGGTCGTGCCGGTGCTGCCGGTCGAGATGTCCGCAGCGTTTACCCAGCCGTAAACGGTGGAGCCGCCGCCGCTGATTGCCTTCAGGTGGTACGGGTGCGCCTTGCCGGCCGCGACGGCCGTGATGGTGGCCTTGCCGGGCTTGCAGATCTTGGCGTCCTTGGCCGCCGCGCTGGTGTAGTGCTGCGTGCCCTTGAAGTCGACCACGTCGCCGACCTTCAGGCCGGTCTCGGTGCTGCCGGAGGTCTGGCCGCCGGTGCTGCCGCCTGCGTCCGTGATGCCGAGGCGCTTGTTGACCTCGGCCGCGATCTGGCCGTGGCGGTTGTAGAGGTAGTCGCCCGGGCAG
>CAZNUF010000243.1:0-2614 GCA_964576125.1 uncultured Ruminococcus sp.
CCTGTTCGGTCAGCCTTTATTATACGTGAAAATTCGGTGTAGTCGTCCATTGGGTGACCGCTTAAATACATTCCTGCAATTTCATTTTCCATATGAAGAAGCTCATTCTTAGGGAATTCCTCCATATCGGGAATTTCAGGCTCAGAAGAGGTTTTCTCAGCCTCTCCGCCCAAATCGAAAAACGAAATCTGACCGCCCATATTGTGCTTTGACTCGTAATCTAAATCATCAAGAACTGTTTTGCTTACTGCAAGGAGCTGACGGCGGTTTGCGCCGAGAGTATCAAAAGCACCGCATTTTATAAGGCTTTCAATTGCCCTGCTGTTCATATTTCTGCCGTACAGGCGTTTGCAGAAGTCATAAAATGATTTATAAGGCTTATATCTTCTTTCAGCAATAATTTCATCAATAAACTGTCTTCCGAGGTTTTTTATTGCAAGCAAGCCGTAGCGGATATTGCCGCCGATTACGGAAAAGCCGTGATTACTTTCATTTACGTCAGGCGGAAGAACCTTGATTCCGAGCCGCTGGCATTCGCCGATATAAACAGCCATTTTGTTCTGATTATCAAGCACGCTCGACAGCAGAGCCGCCATATACTCACGTGGATAGTAGCATTTTAGCCACGCTGTTTTGTAGGATATTGAAGCATATGCCGCTGCATGTGATTTATTGAAGGCGTAGGACGCAAAGCTTTCCATTTCATCATAAATGGAATTTGCTGTTTTTTCGTCAATTCCTCGCCTTATGCAGCCGTCAACAACAATATTTCCGTTTTCGTCGGTAAGACCGTGAATGAAAATATTTCTTTCCTTTTCCATTACAGCGTGTTTTTTCTTGCTCATTGCACGGCGTACAATATCAGCTCGTCCGAGGCTGTAGCCTGCAAGCGTACGGAAAATCTGCATTACCTGCTCCTGATAGACAATACAGCCGTAGGTAACCTCGAGGATTTCCTTGAGCATTGGGTGCTTGTAGCGGATATGCGACGGATTATGTCGGCAATCAATGTAGGTAGGAATGCTGTCCATAGGGCCGGGACGGTAGAGTGAAAGTACGGCTATTAAGTCCTCAACGCTGTCGGGTTTAAGCTGGGTAAGCACATTACGCATACCCTGACTTTCAAACTGGAACACGCCCTCGGTATAGCCCTTTGAAATCATCTTAAAGACATTTTCATCATCTTCACTGACATCTTCGGGATTGTATTCGGGGTGATTGTGCTTTATAAGCTTTTCGGCATCATCAATTACAGTAAGGTTACGCAGTCCGAGAAAATCCATTTTGAGCAATCCGAGCTCTTCAAGGGTTGTCATTGTAAACTGCGTTACTACGTTATCATCATTCTTTGAAAGAGGAACGTAGTCGGAAACAGGCTTATCGGTGATTACAACGCCTGCAGCGTGCATTGTGGCGTGACGAGGCATTCCCTCAATGCTCATGGCAATATCAAGAAGATTTTTTGTCTGCTCATCCTCGTTGTAACGCTTATTAAGATCGGAGCTGATTTTGAGTGCCTTTTCAATTGTTATGTTAAGCTCCATAGGAACAAGCTTTGCGATAACATCAACCGTTGCGTACGGAATTGCAAGCGCTCTGCCAACGTCACGAATTGCGCCCCTTGCCGCCATTGTACCGAAAGAGATAATCTGTGCAACGTGATCCTCGCCGTACTTGCGTACAACGTAGTCTATGACCTCTCCCCTGCGTTCCTTGCAGAAATCAATATCAAAGTCGGGCATACTGACACGTTCGGGGTTTAAGAATCGCTCAAAAAGCAGATTGTATTTTATCGGGTCAATTGCAGTTATTCCGATACAATATGCACAAAGCGAGCCTGCACCAGAGCCTCTGCCGGGACCAACGGGGATTCCGTTTGACTTTGCATACTGAACAAAGTCGTTTACTATTAAGTAATAGTCAACAAATCCCATTTTTGAAACTGTGTTTATTTCGTATTCAAGTCTGTCTATAAGACTTTGGTCGGGATTTTCGCCGTAGTGCCTGTACAATCCCTTGTAGCAATTTTTTCTGAAATATTCAAGATGGTCTTCATTGTTCGGTACGTCAAAGCGTGGTAGCTTGCGGACTCCGAACTCAAACTCAACGTTGCATCTGTCGGCAATTTCCTGTGTATTATCAATTGCCTGCGGATATTTAGGGAAAAGCTCACGCATTTCCTCTTCGGTTTTCAGATAAAACTCGTTCGTCTGAAACTCCATTCTGTCGTTGTCGTTTATCGTGCGGTTTGTCTGAATACAGAGTAAGATATTATGTGTTTTGCTGTCCTCTTTTTCAATATAGTGACTGTCGTTTGTTGCGACAATATCAACGCCGATTTCATCTGCTATACGTACAAGACTTGGGATAATTCTCTGCTGTTCTTCAATTCCGTGATCTTGTAACTCAATAAAGAAATTATCCTTGCCGAACAAGTCCCTGTAATACTCGGCTTTTGCTTTTGCCGCATTATAATCGCCGTCAAGGAGCTTTTGCGGAATTTCGCCTGCAAGGCAGGCTGAAAGACAGATTAGTCCCTCGTGATATTTTTCAAGAAGCTCATCGTCAATTCTCGGCTTTGAATAAAATCCCTCAGTAAATCCGTAGGATACGA
>CAZNUF010000244.1:0-2604 GCA_964576125.1 uncultured Ruminococcus sp.
GCGGTATCTGCATAAGCTCAATTGACGAAATCTGAACAGAAAGCAATTCATAATACCGCTTTGGAGATACAGGCGTATCACCGATTACGGCAACGGTTTTGTCAAATGCATCCATCAGGAAGTTCCATACCCTGATTTGCTCTGCACCGAGTCCTTTTTCAACACCGTTTTCAAGCTCGTCATACATACTGTTGAGTGCGTTCTGAACCTTCAGCTCGGTAAGGAGCTTATACAGAAGCTCTGTTATTTGCCGTCCGTTCTTATTTTTTATGCTTTCACCGAAATTCAAAATCGGCTCCACTATTGACTTTCTGACCTTTTCAACTGTTTCAAGAGTTTTCTTGTCTTTGTCGGAAAAGCTTGATGAAAAGCCCCTCGGATTCTGCGTAAATTCCGATTTAAAGGCGGAATTATTTACGTTCCAGATATATGTATAATTTTCAAACAGGCTGATTTCCTGTGGTAAATTTGCCGTAAGTCCTGTTTTGAGCAGGGAAATCACGTCATCACGCTCAAAATTATCAAGAATAATTCTGAATATTGAATTTACCAGACGCACAACAGGCTTGACCTCAATATCGCTGTGAGCGTCCATAAAATACGGTATTTCGTATTTTTCAAATACCGTATTGATTATTCCGTTGTACGGCTCGGTATCATGGCAGATTACAGAAATATCATTGTACAGATAATTATCATCAATAATCATATGCTTAATCTGTCTTGCGACAAATTCACATTCCTCGTATCTGTCGGACGCCTTATAGAGAATTATGTTTTCGGGATTTTTTGAATCGGGTGTAATATTGTTTCTGAAAGCTGACTTTTCAATAAGCTCAAGTTCGCTGTTTGAAAACTTTTTGTTTTCAGTGAGTTTTACAGGGGTTTTGATGTCAACACAATCACTTTTTGCAATATTTTTCAGAGTTTTATATGTAGACTGTGAGGTTGCAAAAACCTCTTCCCTGCCGTCGCTTTCGGGGTCAAGTGTAAGAGAAACAAAAACCGAATCACTCTGTGACATTATCAGACGTAAAACCTTTAGCTGTTGAGCAGAAAATCCGCTGAATGAATCGACAAAAACTGTGTAGCCGCCAAAAACATTATTCTCTAATAGAATATTATATAGTCTTGTAAGGTCGTCAAGCGGGTCAACGTAGCTTTGAGAAAGAATAGCGTCGAACGTATCAAGAATCAATGCCGTTTCGTATAGCTTTGTTTTAAGTGTTTCGTTTTCAACACTTTTTGAAACCTCGTAAAGTGTATCGGTTGAAATGCTGTTCTTCTTGCAGTCTGACAAGGTCTGCAGCATAATCTCGGTAAGAGATTTTGTATTCTTGGTTTTCAAAAGCTTTAGCTTTTCTGTGAGCTGTTCAAGGGCAATATTCATAATAACCGCACGTGTACCGCTGTCGATAACATTTTGCGGTTGGTTTGAGGTTTGTTCAAAAACAAATCTGCAAAGCCGTGAAAATCCGAAAACCTTAATATTCTTTGAAAGACGTGCACCGAGGATATTAAGAAACGCCTTCTCCGTTTCAAATGTACTCATATCGGGAACGAGCATTAAAATTTTGTCATTTCCGCTTTTAACAAGCTCTGAAACTTTGTCATATATATACGTTGTTTTTCCTGTTCCGCTTTTTCCTAAAATAAACCGAAGCATACTGCACCTCACATATTCAAAACGATTATGACTATAATATATCATATTTGCTTTATCAATAAAAGCACTTAACTAAAATATGAGCAGATTTTTTCAAAAATCTCTACTATTTTAAATTTGTATTCGTATTTTTCATTTTTTACTATATCGTACTGACTGTCATTAAATGTTTCTTTGGCGGCTTCGTCCTGACTTTCTTCAGATGAAATGCATATTGACGGGTACATTACGCACCACCAGTTGTGACCTTCTCCGCTGCCGATTGTGATTCTCAATGCGTCATACATTCCCGACGGCAGAGTGTAGCTTTCGTATGTTCTTGTTGTGAAATACATTTTTGTAATCTGTGCCTTAACGGGATAATCGTAACCATTGTTTCTGACTTCTTTCTGCGCTGTGTTACAGATGTCCTGAAGATTATTTGAAATCAGATTTTCCGCCTCTTCCTTTGACTGTGCTTTTTCAAAAAGCGACTCTGTGTACAAAAGGACTTTATCCCTTACTTTCAGCTTTAACTGCTGGTCATAATCCTCGTCGGAATTTGCAAGGATGTGAAGTCTGAAAACCTCATTGGAAATTTCTTTACATTCGGTCTGAAAAGGAATCATCGAATAAATTACAGTAAGTACAAACGCTATGCAAGCTGATTTGATAATAAGTTTCATAAAAATAACCTGTCCTCTCTTTTTATAACCGATAAGAGTATGGACAGGTTCTTGGTAAAATATACCAAATAAAATTATTTTTCTGATAACGAATAATTAATCAATTTTACAGCCGTCTTTAACAGGCTTGCAGAGGAATACCTCTTTGTAAGACTCCTTGAGCGTTTCATAGCACTTTTTCGCTCTGCGTGATGATGTGAAAACTGCAAAAACAGCCGAGCCTGAACCGCTCATTCCTGCTCCTCTTGCCTTACAATCGAGCATAATCTTCTT
>CAZNUF010000245.1:0-2602 GCA_964576125.1 uncultured Ruminococcus sp.
GTTGTGATTAACGGTAAAGCTTGCAATTCTTTTCATTATAATGTCATTCCTTTTTTATTTATCAGTCATAATCAGCTACGTTGGTAAAACAGATGTTCAAATCTACCGCACCCTCAATTCCGTCAATTGTTCCTGTTGCGGAATATTGCCACATTGAAAACTCATAATAGAATGTAGGCACATTTGCATATTCACAATACCAGATGTCAATGTCGGCAAGTCGGGAAAGGTCGTACTTAAAGTACAGCTCACGGCTCGGAGAGTAGAGAATAGGCGTATAGCCAAGCTCCTTTACTCTGTCGCAGAAAGCCCTTGCACACTCCGTAGCCTGACTTGCGCTTACGCTGTCAGTACGTGCGTCGTCGTCCTTGATGATTTCCCAGTCATAGGCAACGGGATAGTCAAGCTTTATGTCGCCGAGAACAGATTTTACATAGTCAGCCTCCTCAATTGCTTCTTCGGTGCTGACAGCCTGCGAGAAAAAGTATGCGCCGACCTTGATTCCCTCGGCTTTTGCACCGTTTATGTATTCAAGAGCTCTTTCGTCTGTGTACATTTCGCCCTTTTCTCCGTAGCCTCTGCCGCCTACTCTTATCATAGCAAAGTCAATTCCGCTTTCCTTTACCTTTTTCCAGTCGATATTTCCGCTGTAGGAGGAAATGTCAATTCCCTCGCTTGAGGCGGCTTTTCCGTTTTCGTTATAATATTTAAGATTTGAGTCAGCCGAAAAATTATTGTTGTCAAGCTTGTTTACGGGTACGCCGTCAAGCTCGGTAATCCAGATTTCACCGAGCGTGCTGTCGTTTATGTGAATTTTATTTCCCGTTGTTTTTACGGTAGTATCGGTTGCTGCGGTTGCAGCCTGTGAGCTTGAGCTGTTGCTTTTTTCGTCTGAACATCCGCACAACGCCGCAGACAGCAGCATAGCAGAAGATAAAAGCAAACAAGTAATTCTTTTCATATTAATTTCTCCGTTTCCTTATATTATACTAATACCTAATAAAAAGCAGACAATCTTTGCGGTCTAATTTCCGCAATACTGCGTTGTCGTCCTTGCAAGGCGTCAGCCTTGCGGCGTCCTTCGCCTTGTCTTGCGAAAATTATCCTCGCAAATATAAGTCTACTTTCTATCAGGAATTAGTATTATACATATTGCATATAAATTCCGTAATCCCTTTAAATTATTAAAAGCATATCATATTTTTGTTTTTATGTAAATAAATTAAGTCGAAATTTTGTATTGAAAATTATGTGAAGATTAAGTATAATAGATATATTATCCATTTAAAGCAATATCAGGAACAATCAGATTTTAATTTAAAATTGTATGAAAGGTTGGTGAAACGGGTGAAAAGTGTCGGTGTCAGAGGTTACCGCAGAAAAAATAAAGAACAGCTTTTGAAGGAGATTGACGCCTGCAAATCACTCAGCCAGCTTTTTGCTTTGATTCAGCACGAGGGAATTGTTCTTAGAATGTACAGCCAGCCGGGTGCATCGAACCTTACCCCGAAGAAGCTTTATCCCAAGGAGATAATCGACAACAAGGAAGATACTCCCTTTGAGCGACTGCGTATAAGAGTGAGAAAGGCTGTTGAGCAGTACGACGAAAGAATTTCGTCAGATGTTTGTCCTGATAGCACAAAAACAAGGAAATTTCCGCAGAAATAAGGAGTGCCGGCGATTTATTAGTTGTTTCATTTTAAAACAAACAATTATTACAAAAATTTTAACGAAAAAACTCTTTATTTTTTACAGATTTTAGTATATACTATTGTTATTGATTAGCATATCGTTTTGATATGTATTGGTGAAAGAGGGAATAAGAATGAAAAAAAAGTTTAAACGTATATTTTCGGTCTTGCTTGCGGTGCTTACTGTGTTTTCCGCAATTGCGGTTTTCGGCACAAGTACATATGGGGCTGAAAGTGAAACGACGCCTGTTGTTTCGGGCGATGCTGCTGCAGATACTGTTGAGGCGTCAACAGTACCGGAAGAAACAACAGAGCCTTCAATTGCTGTGACCGAACCGACTGCTGCAAATCCGACGGAACCCCCTTCTATAATTGTCGGAAATGTAAAGAATATTGTTAAGACAAGCTTTCTTACCGATAAAATAACCCTTAAATGGGATAAGGTAAGCGGTGCGACGGGATATTATGTTTACTGTAAAAATGCCGACAACTCAAATACATTCAAGAAGGTTGCCGAAGTCAAGTCAAATACCTGCACGGTTTCAAAGCTTTCACATACCACGCAGTATCATTTCAAAATATCTGCCTATGTTGCTGTTGATAACATAAAGTACGAGGGTGCAGGTACAGTAAAAAAGACTGCCACACAGCCCGGAAAAGCTACAGGCTTGAGAATGAAACGTTCATCAAACGTTATCGAGTTTGCGTGGAATCGCAATTCAAAGGCAACGGGATATAAAATCTACCGTGCAAGCGGTAGCACAAACGGAAAGTACGTGCTTTATAAAACAATCAGGGGCAACAGTACAACTTCGTTTGCCGACAAAAGTGTTGAGCTTGGCAGAGCGTATTATTATAGCGTAAAGCCGTTCCGTGAGTCCGGGGTCGTCTATGGTGCCCGTCTTATAGAT
>CAZNUF010000246.1:0-2589 GCA_964576125.1 uncultured Ruminococcus sp.
CAAAAGCAAATCCTACTAAACTAATGGGAAATATAGGAATGGTGATTTTATGATGATTTTTGCAAGTCGATGTTGTTTTGATACCCGAATGTGATGCTTAACACAATTCAGTTCTAAAACTTAAACATCAAACAAAACTATCAAAATAACATTGAAAAGAGGATTTTAATTATGAGCACATTAAAAGAAAGAAAATTGCAGTTTGAAACAATCCAGCTTCACGCAGGTCAGGAACAGCCCGATCCCGTAACAGACGCAAGAGCAGTTCCGATTTACGCAACAACTTCTTACGTTTTTCATAACAGCCAGCATGCCGCAGACCGTTTTGCTCTCAAGGACGCAGGCAACATCTACGGCAGACTGACAAACCCCACGCAGGACATTTTTGAGCAGAGAATTGCCGCTTTAGAGGGCGGCTCGGCGGCTCTTGCAGTTTCATCGGGTGCGGCGGCTGTTACATACACGATTCAGGCGCTCGCAAAAGCAGGCGACAACATCGTAGCCGCAAAGACAATCTACGGCGGTTCTTACAACCTTCTTGAGCACACTCTCCCTGCTTACGGAATTACAACAACTTTTGTTGACCCCGATGAGGAGGGTGCATTTGAAAACGCAATCGACGAGAATACAAAGGCAATCTACATTGAATCCCTCGGCAATCCTAATTCAAACATCATCGACTTTGAAAAGGTTGCAGAGCTTGCACATTCGCACAACATTCCGCTTGTTGTTGACAGCACATTCGCTACTCCTTATCTTTTAAGACCGTTTGAGGTCGGGGCAGATATTGTCGTTCATTCGGCAACAAAGTTTATCGGCGGTCACGGCACAGCTATCGGCGGCGTAATCATTGAAAGCGGAAAGTTTGACTGGAAGGCTTCGGGCAAGTTCCCGCAGTTTTCCGAGCCGAATCCCTCTTATCATGGCGCAGTGTTTACAGATGCGGCTCCCGGTGCGGCTTTCGTAACATACATTCGTGCAATTCTTCTCCGTGACACAGGCGCAACTCTTTCGCCTTTCCACGCATTTATCTTCTTACAGGGACTTGAAACTCTGTCTTTAAGAGTTGAACGTCACGTTGAAAACGCTCTAAAGGTTGTTGATTTTCTCAAATCAAATCCGAAGGTTGAAAGCGTAAACCACCCGTCACTTTCCGACAGCAAGTATAACGACCTCTACAAAAAGTACTTCAAAAAGGGTGCAGGCTCAATCTTCACCTTTGAAATCAAGGGCGGAGCAGAGGAAGCAAAGAAGTTTATCGACCACCTTCAGGTTTTCTCACTTCTTGCAAATGTTGCAGACGTAAAGTCGCTTGCAATTCACCCTGCGTCAACTACTCATTCACAGCTTAACGAAGCAGAGCTTGCAGAGCAGGGAATTAAGCCGAACACAATCAGACTTTCTATCGGCACAGAGAATATCGAAGATATTATTTATGACCTTCAGGAAGCATTCGATGCTATTTAATTTACAGTTTGGAAAGGATTGATAGTTATGTCAAAAGTATACACAAGCGTTACGGAGCTTATCGGAAAAACTCCTCTTATTGAGCTTAAAAATATTGAAAAGAAAAATTCACTCAATGCAACGGTTGTTGCAAAGCTTGAGTATTTCAACCCCGCAGGCAGTGTAAAGGACAGAATTGCAAAGGCAATGATTGAGGATGCAGAGGCTAAGGGAGTCCTTAAAGAAGGCGCAACAATTATCGAGCCTACCTCGGGTAACACAGGAATCGGCCTTGCATCTGTTGCTACCGCAAAGGGCTACAGGACAATTCTCACGATGCCCGAAACGATGAGCATTGAAAGAAGAAATCTTCTCAAAGCATACGGCGCAGAAATTGTGCTCACAGACGGCAGCAAGGGAATGAGCGGTGCAATCGCAAAGGCTGAAGAACTGAAAAATGAGATTGACGGCGCAGTAATTCTCGGTCAGTTTGTAAACCCTGCAAACCCTGCAACTCATTTCAAGACAACAGGTCCCGAAATCTGGGAGGATACAGACGGCAAGGTTGACATTTTTGTAGCAGGCGTAGGCACGGGCGGCACACTCAGCGGCACAGGCAAGTATCTTAAGTCACAGAATCCCGACGTAAAGGTTGTTGCAGTTGAGCCTGAAACATCTCCCGTACTCTCGGAGGGACACGGCGGACCGCATAAAATTCAGGGTATCGGCGCAGGCTTTGTTCCCGAAACACTTGATACACAGATTTACGATGAAATCGTAAAGGTTCCCAACGAGGCGGCGTTTGAAACTGCAAATTCAATTGCAAAGACAGAGGGAATCCTCGTAGGAATTTCCTCGGGTGCGTCACTCTGGGCGGCATTACAGCTTGCACAGCGCCCCGAAAACGCAGGCAAAACAATCGTTGCAATTTTCCCCGACACAGGCGAACGCTACCTTTCAACAGGTATTTTCAGCTAAATTATAAATAAAACTACAGACAGAAAACATATTGACATATTATAATAAGCTGTTCCGACAAACGGTAAAACGTGTTGTCGGAACAGCTTTTGCTTTGCAAAAATATTATTTGATAAAAAATGCTTAAAATATTGCAATATATCCAATTATAAAATATAATTTAAA
>CAZNUF010000247.1:0-1255 GCA_964576125.1 uncultured Ruminococcus sp.
CACGCCGCTATGTAAGATACCGCTACAACCGTTCTCTTGTTCGTAAGGCTAACACAACCGACAACAGAATCCTCTCACTCATTGAGTGCAACAACGAGGAAGTTAAGCAGGAAAACTCCAACAAGAATCCTACAGTAAACAGCGTTCAGCGTGACTATATGGCAGGAGAGGTAAGCCGTGACCTTACAAGAAGAATGTTGCTTCCTCCCGACATTGTCGAGGCAGACAAACAGGGACTTATTCACTTTCACGACGCAGACTACTTTGCACAGCATATGCACAACTGCGACCTCGTAAACCTTGAGGATATGCTTCAGAACGGAACGGTTATCAGCGATACGCTCATTGAAAAGCCGCACAGCTTTTCAACAGCCTGCAACATTGCCACTCAGATTATAGCGCAGGTTGCAAGCAACCAGTACGGCGGTCAGAGCATAAGCCTTGCTCACCTTGCACCCTTTGTTCAGATTTCAAGGGAGAAAATCCGCAAGGAAACTATCGCAGAGATTGAAGAGCTCGGCTGTGAAGTGAGCGAAGAAAAGCTCAACGAAATCGTTGAAAAAAGACTTCGCAAGGAAGTAAACAGAGGCGTTCAGACTATTCAGTATCAGGTTGTTACACTTCTCACAACCAACGGTCAGGCTCCGTTTGTAACGGTGTTTATGTACCTTAACGAAGCTAAAAACGAACAGGAAAAGCAGGACCTTGCTCTTATCATTGAGGAAACCCTCAAACAGCGTCATCAGGGCGTTAAGAACGAGGACGGCGTGTGGATTACTCCTGCATTTCCCAAGCTTATTTACGTTCTTGAAGAGGACAACATAACCGAGGACAGCAAGTACTGGTACTTAACCGAGCTTGCGGCTAAATGCACCGCAAAGAGAATGGTACCAGACTACATTTCCGAAAAGGTTATGTTACAGAATAAAATTGACAAAAACGGCGAAGGTCACTGCTACACCTGTATGGGATGCCGCAGCTTCCTCACACCGTACGTTGACGAAAACGGCAAGCCTAAATATTACGGTCGATTCAATCAGGGCGTTGTAACGGTCAACCTTGTTGACATCGGATTAAGCGCAAACAGAGATATGACTAAATTCTGGAAGATTTTTGACGAGCGTATGGAGCTTTGCCACCGTGCTTTGCAGTGCCGTCACGAAAGACTGACAGGCACACTCTCCGACGCCGCTCCTATTCTCTGGCAGTACGGCGCACTTGCAAGACTTAAAAAGGGCGAAACAATCGACAAGCT
>CAZNUF010000247.1:1355-2580 GCA_964576125.1 uncultured Ruminococcus sp.
TAATCAAGGGCGTTACCGACAGAAACTACATCACAAACAGCTATCACGTTCACGTTTCCGAGAATATTAACGCATTTGAAAAGCTCAAGCTTGAGTCGGAATTTCAGGCTCTCTCCCCCGGCGGCGCAATCAGCTACGTTGAGGTTCCAAATATGCAGGACAACATTCCTGCCGTTTTACAGGTTATCAAGTTCATCTACGACAACATTATGTACGCCGAGCTGAATACAAAGAGTGACTACTGTCAGGTTTGCGGCTACGATGGCGAAATCGGCATAGTTGAAGAGGATGGAAAGCTCATCTGGGAATGTCCGAAGTGTCATAACCGTGACCAGGATAAGATGAACGTTGCAAGAAGAACCTGCGGCTACATCGGCACGCAGTTCTGGAATCAGGGCAGAACACAGGAAATCAAGGAAAGGGTGCTTCACCTCTGATGAATTACGGTGAAATCAAGAATTACGACATTGCAAACGGCGAGGGCGTAAGAGTTTCTCTGTTTGTTTCGGGCTGTACCCACCACTGCAAAAACTGTTTCAACTCCGAAACGTGGAGCTTTGAATACGGCAAGCCTTTTACAAAAGAAACCGAGGACTATATTATTGAGTGCCTTTCCCCCGACTACATCGACGGACTGTCACTCCTCGGCGGCGAGCCGTTTGAGCCGCAAAATCAAGAGGTACTGTTGCCGTTCCTGCGCAAAATAAAAAACGAACTGCCGAATAAAAACATCTGGTGTTACACAGGTTATCTCTTTGACAGTGAGCTTTTGAGCGAAAGCCGAGCAAGGTGCGAATTTACCGATGAAATGCTTTCGCTGATTGACGTACTCGTTGACGGCGAGTTTGTTCAGGCTTTGCACGACATAAGCCTTGCATTCAGAGGTTCGTCAAATCAGAGAATAATTGACGTGCAAAAGTCGCTTGAAGCAGGAGAAATTAAACTCCACAACCTTATGAGCAGAAATATATAATTATTTATAATTCAGACAGGGACTATCCTATTTTGGATAGTCCCCCATTTTTTATCACTCACGTGTTATGATGTGCTCAATTGTATTTCCGATGTTGTTGATTTTGTCCTTTAAAAATATTGGAAAGGCTTTGTACTCGCCGAGCCTGTCAACGGGAATCCAGTGCAGGTTTTCCCTTTCGCCTGTCTGCGTAACGCTGTTACAGGTTAAATTGCGAGTTCCGTTCGGCTTCATCAAAAAGTAAATTGAAAT
>CAZNUF010000248.1:0-2572 GCA_964576125.1 uncultured Ruminococcus sp.
CAGGCAAAATCGAGCTGACAGGTTCACTCGGGGATGTAATGCAGGAATCGGCAAAAACTGCAATAACCTGCATTAGAAGTCACTGTGATGTTTTAGGCATTGACTCTGATTTTTACAAGGACAAGGATATTCACATTCACGCTCCCGAGGGTGCAGTACCGAAGGACGGACCTTCTGCCGGTATTACAATGGCAACTGCAATTTATTCCGCTTTATCTTTAAAGCCTGTAAGGCACGATATTGCAATGACAGGTGAAATTACCCTGCGTGGCAAGGTCTTGCCCATAGGCGGTCTTAAAGAAAAGAGTATGGCCGCCTACAAGCACGGAATAAACACAGTTATCATTCCAAAGGAAAACGAACCTGATTTACAGGACATTGACAGCGTTGTAAAGGAAAAGGTACGCTTTGTACCTGTTGAAAGCTTTAAAGACGTTATTGCACTTGCAGTAAATGATACAATTGAAGTTTCCGAAAAGGAATGGGAAAACATAAAGCTAACACCGCAGCAAAAAAGCGGTGTTGCAACAATCAGACAGTAAACAGGAGACAGGGTATGAATTTTAACGAAGTATGCTTTGAGTTTGCAGCAGGCAAGGTAGAACAGCTTCCAAAATCAGATATGCCTGAAATCGTATTTTCCGGTCATTCAAACGTCGGAAAATCATCTCTTATCAATAAGCTTGTTCAAAGAAAGTCGCTTGCAAGAGTCAGCGCACAGCCGGGTAAAACCGCAACTATTAACTTCTATAAGCTGCGTGAATTCAGAATGGTTGACTTGCCCGGTTACGGATATGCAAAGGTGTCTAAGGCTGAAAAAGATCGTTGGGCAAAGCTTGTTGAGGGGTATTTTAATCAGGAGCGAAAGCGTGCTCTTGTTATTCAGATTCTTGATTTGCGTCATCCCCCGACAGACGATGACTTGCATATGATTGATTTTCTGTACAGAGGTGGCTTCAATTTTGCGGCGGTGCTTACAAAAAGTGATAAACTTAAAAAGACGCAGTTTGAAAAGCAAATGGAATATTATAAGGATATTTTCAGCACGATTGAACATATTCCTTTAATTCCGTTTTCTGCGCAGACAGGGTTTGGAAATGATGAAATCAGAAAGCTGATTGAAGAATCTATAAATAATTTTAATAACACGGAGGTATGAGCAATGTTTGTAAACGATTGTCTTAATGTAAACGAAAAGGGACATCTTACAATCGGAGGGTGCGACACTTTAGAGCTTGCAAAGGAATACGGCACTCCTCTTTATGTACTTGATGAAAATGTAATCAGAGAAACCTGCCGTTCATATGTCAACTCCTTTAAGAAGTTCTACGACGGAAACGGTATGCCGCTTTATGCAAGTAAGGCGCTTTCCTGCAAGGAGCTTTGCAGAATTGCAAAGGAAGAGAACATCGGTCTTGACGTTGTTTCAGGCGGTGAAATCTATACGGCTTTGCAGGCTGGCTTCCCGATGGAAAAGGTACATTTTCACGGCAACAACAAAACAGCAGATGAAATCAGGTTTGCTATTGAGTCAAATGTAGGCAAGTTTGTTGTAGATAATCTTTACGAGCTTGAGCTTCTTGATAAGATTGCAAGCGAGATGGGCGAGAAGGTTAATATTTCTTTCCGTATTAAGCCCGGTGTTGACGCACATACACACAACTTTATCAGAACAGGTCAGATTGACTCAAAATTCGGATTTGCACTTGAAACAGGAGAAGCATTTGAGGCAGTTAAAGAGGCTATCAAACTTAAAAACGTATCATTAAAGGAACTTCATTGTCATATCGGCTCACAGATTTTTGACATTGACCCGTTTGTTACAGCCGCTGAAATAATGATGGACTTTATCGGAAAAATCAAGAATGAGCTTGGTGTAACAATTTCAGAGCTAAACCTTGGCGGCGGCTTCGGTATTATGTACACAAGCAAGGACGAGCCTGTTCCTTATGAAAACTATATGGAAAAGGTTTCCGTTGCCGTTAAGGCGAAATCTGCCGAATACGGTCTGCCTGTTCCGTTTATCTACATTGAACCCGGCAGATCGGTTGTTGGTGAAGCAGGAATTACTCTTTACACCGTTGGCGGCAAGAAAGAAATTCCTAACGCAAGAACCTACGTTTCAATTGACGGCGGTATGACTGACAACATTCGCTATGCACTCTATCAGTCAGATTATACAGTTTTAAATGCCGGCAAGGCTGATAAAGAGCCTGATGAAACCGTAACGATTGCAGGTAAGTGCTGTGAAAGCGGCGACCTAATTCAGGAGCATACGAAGATTGCGAATGTTGAGGTAGGCGACATACTCGCAGTTCTCTCTACAGGTGCCTACAACTATTCAATGGCTTCAAATTACAACAGGATTCCCCGCCCTGCTATGGTAATGGTTAAAGACGGAAAATCCCGTGTTATCATCAAGCGTGAAAGTTACGAGGATCTTGTAAGAAACGATATTTAATATTTATACAGAATTTAAGGACAGGCTGTTTCGAATTACAGCTTGTCCTTTTAATTTAGGCTATGTCACAACAAACAGTTGATAAATAGCCATTTTTATAGGGGAGTATCA
>CAZNUF010000249.1:0-2563 GCA_964576125.1 uncultured Ruminococcus sp.
TCGTAGAGTAGGAATGAGCCGCCTTGCGGCATTCCTGCCGTAGGTTTGCCCAAACCCCTCCCAGAACCGGACGTACACCTCTCGATGTATCCGGCTCGCCATTATTGCTTCAAATCAGTGTCGTTCAAGGGTGGTGAATCTTGTGATGACAGTCCTTGCACACCGCAAGTGTTTTTCGCTTTTTCGCTATCATCGCAAGCTCCCACAGTTGTTTTCCTTTGAGGTTCTTCACCTTATTTACATGGTGTATTTCCAGCGGCACATTGGTCTTTCCGCACAGCTCACACACGCAGGCGGACAGCCTATCGTCAAATGACGTTCTGGAACCGACGTGTGCGATTGCAAAGTCTATGATTTTATCTGTCCAGAGGTCTGTATTTTTGCAATCCATAAACCTTGCGAAACTGCGGCGCTTTATTCCTGTTTTTGTTTGGTAGGGCACACCCCAGCCGCCGTTTCCGTCACGGTATTTGCGGATTATTTTTCTGCTGGTGCTCTCATGCTTTCCAGCCAGAGTTTTCAGGCAGCTGTATTCCATCAGATATTCAAAATACTGAAGCTTGTTGAAATTGCTGGCTATACTGTAATAGTTGCAAATACCGCGCAGCTCAGAGTTGTACGTTGATACAATCTCCAAATCCGTACACCGAAAGATATATTTTCTTGCGATAGGCTCTATTGTCCCGTCGCGCAGTTGCCGGATGACCGACTTCCCAAACAGGAAAGGCATGATTTTGTCCGCAAACGGAATGCACAGCTCAACAGACCCGTTGAGCGTGCGGGAAACGTGGTTTCCGTGCGGCTTTAGCTTCTGGTCTCTCCTCACACGGATGTCATAACCCAAAAATCTTGCATACTGGTTACTGTGCGTAATGAGTGTCTTTTGCTCTGAAAGCTCCATTTTCAGGGTTTGGCTGATGAAGTCGGACAGCTGTCTCTTGATACGCTCACAGTCCGCTTTATCGCCCTTCACGCCAAGAATGAAGTCGTCAGCATAACGGATGTATTTGATGACTTTATCCGTTTTGGACATACAGGGCGTTTTATGCATGACTGCTTTTAGTTGAGCGATTTTCTGCAACAAAGCTGTTTTTTCCTGACCCGTTGCGGTTTTCAGCTGTTTTTGAGCCTTCTTTATCTGCCATGTGACCTTATCGTATTCCGGGGTATGGTGCCTGTCCCTGCTTTTATAGAACTCTTTGGCAGTCTTTTCCATGAACTTGTCCAGCTCATTCAGGTAGATATTTGCGAGTATGGGCGAAACGATGCCGCCCTGCGGGCAGCCGGAGTAGGTAGCATGGTATTGCCAGTCCTCCATATAACCGGCTTTTAGGAATTTCCAAATGAGCTGAATCAGCCGTGCGTCTTTAATCTTGGCGTTTATGACGTTTGCCAAAACTCGGTGGTTGATGTTATCAAAACAGCCCTTAATATCGCCCTCAATAAACCACGACACACCTGAAAATTCTCTTTTCAAGGATTTTAGCGCAGTGTGGCAACTCCTGTTGGGACGAAAGCCGTGAGAGTTGTTTGAAAAAATTGGCTCGTAGACCGATTCCAATATCATTCTCAATACTTCCTGCACCAGCTTGTCCGTAAAGGTAGGAATCCCCAGGGGACGCTTTTTCGTGCTGTTCTGCTTTTTCTGGATGTACTCGCGGCGAACGGGATTCGGCGTATAGGTTCCGTCAGCCAGAGATTGGATGATCCGGTCAACTTTTTCCTTGCTGAATCCGTCAGCTGTGTCGTCATTCACGCCTTTTGTTCCTGCGCCCTTGTTGGCGTAGAGGTTTTTGTACGCAAGATAATACAGGTCGGGTCTTAATAGATAGCGGTAGAGCCTTGTGAAGATTTCCTCTTTGTTGTCCCTTGAATTTTTTCTGATTCTATCCAAAATCTCGATTGTTGGTTGCATTTGAGGCTTTCCTCCCTAATCAAATTTCAATTTTGGAATACAATAACTGTTCTCCTTCGTCTGGAATACACGATATATTCCGTGAGAGTCGTTACGTCCCACAGGACTACTATGAGAACTCCGTTGCCATATCGGATATTCAGCGTCATCTCCCTTGCCTTTTCAGGGCTTGGGATTTATCGCCCGCAGGGGGCATTTCGCATAGCTGGTTTGAGCATTCCGACTTAGGCAATCCCCAGTTAGCGTAATAAGTAGGCAAATGCGGATTGTCGGATACGCTTTCGTTTCGTTATTTCCAGTTCTCTGGCTTGTCACATGAATGGATTGATAACCCATCGCGCAAAGGCGAAACGCAATGTTATTCATGTCAGAGGTTGATGCCGCCGTATCTACGGTGGTTACATACACATTCCTCCGCCCGAACACAACGGGGACTTGAAACTCGCATTCAACATTCAGTAGTTTTATCCTCATATCCGCTTAACGTAGCAATTCAGTCGTGCTCTTGTGTATAGAGCAACTTATCGCTTTCCCGCCATGCTATGGTCCCGCATCAGCTTTCGCCTATCGGTTAGGCGGGTCGTTTCCACTGTTATCTGAGTGGGTAGTGCCCGATTCTACTTCTTACTACGCCCTATCTGGGCGCGC
>CAZNUF010000250.1:0-2563 GCA_964576125.1 uncultured Ruminococcus sp.
CGACCGCAATTCCGCATTCCGAATTACGCATTCCGCATTAAAAATTATCGTTTATTTTACTTAAAAGGATAACCATATTATATAACAGTACTCTGTGTATTTCAATAGTCGTCAGCTCATAATCACCGAACACAAAACGGCACAATCTACTGATTTGCTGCCTTTTTTCATTAGTATTTTTGCACATTCCCCGAGTGTGTTGCCTGTTGTGATTATGTCGTCAATAATCAGAATTTTTTTATCCGTGACAAGCTCCCTGTCAATTATCCTGTAAACTCCCTTGACATTTTTGGCTCTTTCACTTGCCTTTATGCTGTGCTGTTCACGATTTTCCCTGAACTTTTCAAGCGTGTCAAGGTACGGAATGTTCATAATTTTTGCACATTCCCTTGCGAGCAATTCAGCCTGATTGTAGCCTCTGTCGATAAGGCGATTTTTGTGCATCGGTACGCAGGTTATTAAATCAAAATTAACACCCTGATAGCTTTCAAGAATACTCTGCACCATCGGAAACGCAAGCTGTTTTGCATAGCCGCCCTTGTTGGCGAACTTGAACCTCTTTACCGCCTTTTTGAAAATTCCGTCATACGGAAAAGGCGAGGTGCATTTGTACCCTCCGACAGCGTGTTTAATGATTGCAGGGGAGGGGAACTGCTTTTTACAGCCTTCGCAGGCGTATTCGGTTTTGTGAATTACAGTTTCGCAGTAGGGACATCTTACGGGAAATAAAATGTCCTTTACGTTTTCTTTCAGTTTATCAATAAAGTCCGTCATCACGCAGTAAAAATTCCTTTAGTCCGCTGTAGCGTTTTGTACGGCGGTTGTTGTTTACCATATATTCAACAGTGTGCGGGTTGCCGACGAGTATAAGCGTTTTCTTTGCCCTTGTAACGGCGGTGTAGAGCAGGTTTCTGTAGTAAAGCTGCGGCGGCCCCTGAAACATCGGGATAATTACAGCGTCAAATTCATTTCCCTGACTTTTGTGTACCGTTACGGCATATGCAAAGTCGAGGTCGGACGCACTCTCATATGTATATGCGGCTGTCTTATCGTAAAAACTGATTTTAATAATTTTTACCTTTTTGTCAATCTTTTCTATTATGCCGATGTCGCCGTTGAAAATACCCTCGCCTGTTTCGCCGTTATCCTTGAACCAGCGAATGTCGTAGTTGTTCTTAATCTGCATAACCTTGTCGCCTGTGCGAAAGGTCTTTGAGCCTATTGTGACCTCCTGTTTGTCGTCGCTCTTTGGGTTGAGTGCGTTCTGTAACTTGTAATTCAGCTCTGCCGTTCCTAACTCACCCTTTTTTGAGGGAGAAAGCACCTGAATGTTGTCAAAGGCGGAGTAGCCGTAGGCTTTGGGAAGTCGGTTAGTGCACAAATCAATAATCACATTTGTGACATCTGCTTTATTATTCCTTTGAAGAAAAAAGAAATCCTTGTCGGTATTACTCAGAACAGGCATCTCGCCGTTGACAATCTTATGTGCGTTGGTGACGATAAGGCTTTGCTGTGCCTGTCTGAAAATTTCGTTAAGCCTTACAACGGGGATAATTCCGCTGTCTATAAGGTCGCCGAGAACATTGCCGGGACCGACAGACGGGAGCTGGTCGGAGTCGCCTACAAGCACAAGCCTGCATCCGAGAGGGAGAGCACGCATTACGCTTTCAAAAATAAAGGTGTCAACCATTGAGACCTCGTCAACAATCAGTGCGTCACACTTGAGCTGATTGCGCTCGTTTTTGTTGAAAACGGGGTTGTCGTGCTTGTCCCAGCTGACTTCAAGCAGACGGTGCAGAGTTTTTGCCTCGTCGCCTGTAAGCTCGCTCATACGCTGTGCCGCACGTCCCGTAGGAGCAGAAAGCAAAACCTTTTTGCCCTTGTCCTTTAGTATCTTGATTATAGCGTTAAGGGTTGTTGTTTTGCCTGTTCCGGGACCTCCCGTAAGCACAAGCATACCCTCTGTAAGCGCCGAGTTTATCGCTTGTTTCTGTAAATCCGCATAGGTTATTCCGTCGGTTTTTTCGCAGTTTTCAATTTCTCTGTCAATGTCCTTGATTTTCTCGGCAGGAAATTTAAGGAGCATTTTTATTCTTGAAGAAACGTACATTTCACTTAAGTGCAGCTGAGGAGTAAACACAAATTCGGTTTCATCAAAGGTTTCGCCGATTAGCGTTCGGTCAAACAGCATTTCTTCCATACAGTCTTTTATTTTGTCAGCTCCGACGGTTAAAAACTCGGCTGATATTGCAGTCAGCTTTTCTTTCGGCAGACAGGTGTGACCGTTGCGCTCGTTGTGGCGCAGAATATATGTAATTCCCGCACGAAGTCTTACTCCGCTTTCGGGTTCAAGGCTCTCTTTTTTTGCAATAAAATCTGCGCTTTCAAACGAAACGCCGAAGTCGCCCTGACAAAGAATATACGGGTTTTCCCTGATTCGGTCAACGCACCCGGAGCCTAAAGCGTTGTAGATTTTTACAGCCGAGGTGTTTGAAATTCCGTATTCGCCGAGGTAGAGCATAAGCGTTCTCACGCCCGTATTGGTCTTTAGCTGATTTGCAAA
>CAZNUF010000251.1:0-2561 GCA_964576125.1 uncultured Ruminococcus sp.
CCGTTTTCAAGCATTAAATCAACACGCTTGTTTATTCTTTCATAAAGCTTTGCCCGGTCTTTATAATTGAGTCCGATTTTTATTGGACTGTAAGGGCTTTTTTCAAGCTTTGACTTTTCGTTTTGTTCGGTAATTGTTATACCCGTTGTTTTATAGAATTCAATTGCACGGATTATTCTTTTGAGATTTCTTTCTGTTTTCAGCCTGTTTGCTGAATCTATATCAAACTCTGAAAGCATTTTAAGCAGAGTATCTATTCCCTGCTCTTCGTAAATTTTGCGAAGCTCAAGCGACAGCTTTTCGTCACGCTGTTCCTCGCAGAAAGATATATTATTTAGAAGTGAATCAACGTAAAGTCCCGTACCGCCGACAATAAACGGAAGCTTTCCTCTTGAATTAATATCGGCTATGCAATTTGACGCATCCTTTACAAACATTGCTACCGAATAGGTTTCATCAGGTGAAACAAAGTCGATTAGATGATGCTTTATGCCTTCCGTTTCATCAAATGTGGGCTTTGCAGTAGCAATCTGCATTCCCTTGTAAATCTGCATTGAGTCGGCTGAAACAATTTCACCATCAAACTTTTTGGCAAGCTTTACGGCAAGCTTTGTTTTGCCCGATGCGGTAGGACCGACAATTGAAACAACTTTTATTGAATTTTCCAGAATATCACACCCTGCCGAATTGCTTTTCAATTTCATTTTTCGTCATAACTATGCAAACAGGTCTGCCGTGAGGGCAGTACTTTATCTGAGGATTTTCTTCGAGTTTTTTAACAATGTCAATAAGCTCCTGAGGAGTGCTTTTGTTCCCCGCTTTTATTGCGGAACGACAGGCGACATTGTGATAGAACCAATCCATTTTCTCGGTAAAAATGTCATTCTTACCCATTGCGATATAATCAGCCATTTCTGCAATACAGTCACTTATATCAGCGGCGTCAAGATATTGCGGTGCACTTCGTACAATCACTGTACTGTTGCCGAAGTCCTCAACGTCAAAAGCGCAGACTTTAAACATATCAAGATTGTTAATTGCAGCGTCATACTCGGATTTTTCAAGCGTTACGGTTATCGGCTGAAGAAGAATCTGCGAAAAGGAAGCTACCTTTTCAGCTTTCAGCTTTTCGTAAATCATACGCTCGTGAGCTGCGTGTTTATCAATAAAGAGAATCTCTTTTTTATTCTTTTCCGCAATTATATATGTACCGAACGCTTCGCCTATGTATCTGATTTCCGTTTCATTCTGATTGATAAGAACAGGAGCGGAATTTGATTCCTCATCAACAAAATTATAATCCTTATTTTCTTTTACGGAATTTTCATTGCTTTCTTCTACATCTGATTTTATTATTTCCTGTTCAGGCTCTGATACTATTGTCGGGATAATCTGCTGTTGATGTTTAAATGAAATCTCTTTATTGGCATTATTTACAGCCTGTTTTGAATAGAGATTAAATGGATTAGCGGAATCGGAAAGCTTTATATTATCTATGTTTTTTCTTTTCAGCTCTTTAGTTTTTTCGTTTTCTTCCGAATTAAAACTCACATTTTCAAAAGGATTGAAAGAATCTTTTTTCTGCGTTATGTCCTGTTTTGCAGATAGAACAGGAGCAGATTTCGGAGGTTCAGGCTTCTTTGAAAATATTGCCTGTGCATTATTGAATGGCTTGAAATTACTGCGTTCGGTAAACGCCGCATTATTTTTAAATGATGCGTTTTTACGGCTGTCAAATTTCATAAGTGCAGATTTTACTGCGTGGTAAACTGCGTCAAAAACAGGTCGCTCGTTTATAAAACGCACTTCAATTTTTGCAGGATGAACATTCACGTCAATCATTTCAAAGGGAAGTTCAATGTTGAGTACGCAGGACGGAAATTTTCCTACCATTATAGAACCCTTGAATGCTTCTTCAACTGCCGCCATAGCCGTTCTTGTCTTGACGTATCGCCCGTTGATAAAGAAATTCTGCATATTTCTGTTCGGACGTGAATTTACAGGCTTTGATACATAGCCTTTGATTTTTATTGTTTCAAGCTCGTATTCAACGGGAATAAGACCGTTTGCAAAATCCTTTCCGAAAACGGAATAGATTGCCGAGATAAGCTTTCCGTCACCGAAGGTTTTAAGCACCTGCTTGCCGTCTTTTATATAGGTAAATGCAATTTCGGGATGCGAAAGTGCAGTCTTATCTATAATGTTTGACACTGCGTTTCCCTCGGAAATGTCCTTTTTTAAAAACTTCGCCCTTGCGGGAATGTTGTAGAACAAATCCCT
Organism: uncultured Ruminococcus sp.; assembly: GCA_964576125.1. Taxonomy (GTDB): domain Bacteria; phylum Bacillota; class Clostridia; order Oscillospirales; family Acutalibacteraceae; genus Ruminococcoides. Next base: position 2,281 of record CAZNUF010000251.1, read on the forward strand.
GATAATAAAGGTTGTGCCTATGGGACAGCCTGCATCATCAAAGGAAACTTCTTCTCCGCCGTCAATTTCATAGCTCGAACCGATTTCTTCGTTTTTATTTCTCGTAATCAGCTGGAGCCTTGAAACTGCACAGATTGAGGCAAGCGCCTCGCCTCTGAAACCGAGAGTTGAAATGCAGTCAAGGTCGTTTTCAAATTTAACCTTGCTCGTTGCGTGTCTTAAAAAAGCTACCTTGATGTCCTCTTTTAAAATTCCGCATCCGTCGTCGGTGACACGCATAA
>CAZNUF010000252.1:0-2556 GCA_964576125.1 uncultured Ruminococcus sp.
AGAAGATCTAGGAGACGTTTTCCGCATCTTGCTTAACAAGAAGAATTATCCGATCCTGATATCCGGAGAGTTAGGCAAAGACCGAGTCGGCCTTTTCATCTCATTGCTTTTCTCTATGCTAGACATTCCGCAAGAATCGATCACGCAGGAATATATGAGTTCCAACCGGTATATTGATCCCAGCTTCATGGCAAAAACAGTTTCAGCGTTAAGTACGGATGCGCAAGAGACGATGACAGTCTTGCTTTCTGTCAACGAATCGTTCCTGAACATCGCCTACCGGGAAATCGAAAACCGTTACGGATCATTTGACAATTACCGGGAAACCGGACTGAAAATATCCGGTAAAAACAGAGACCGTCTGAAAGATCTCCTGCTGAAATAGATCAGAACTCATAATAATTATCTATCTTTGCAGGCTGAAAACGATCCGTTTTTATAATCATCTAACAAACAGAATTTGAAAACATTTGAAGAATTAGGAGTTGCCGCACCTATATTAAAGGCAATTCAGGAACTGGGGTATGTTTCCCCGATGCCCGTACAAGAGGAAGTGATTCCTTATTTACTGGGACAAGATAATGATGTTATCGCTTTGGCACAGACAGGAACCGGAAAAACGGCTGCCTTTGGTCTGCCTATCTTACAGAAAATCGAGGTAGAAGATTACCAACCTCAGGCGTTGGTATTATGCCCGACCCGGGAGCTTTGCTTGCAAATCGCCGACGATTTGAATGACTATTCCAAATATATAGATCATTTACGCGTATTGCCGGTTTATGGAGGTTCCAGCATTGAAAGCCAGATCAAGACATTGAAACGTGGTGTTCACGTCGTTGTAGCGACACCGGGACGATTACTCGACCTGATGAACCGCAAAACGGTTGATCTGAGTCATATCCGCAATGTCATCATGGATGAGGCCGATGAAATGCTGAATATGGGATTTACCGACAGTATCAATGCAATCCTGGCTGAGGTACCTGTTTCCCGCAATATGTTACTCTTCTCGGCAACCATGCCACAAGGCATTGCAGCGATTACCAAACAGTACATGAATCATCCGAAAGAGATCGTCATTGGTAACAAGAACGAAGGGAACAAGAACATCCGTGATATCTACTTCATGGTACGTGCACAGGATAAATACCTGGCATTAAAACGTATCGCCGACTTCTATCCGAATATTTATGCCATCATTTTCTGCCGGACACGTAAGGAAACGCAGGAAATTGCAGATAAACTGATCCAGGACGGATACAATGCCGATTCGCTGCACGGCGAACTGAGTCAGGCTCAACGTGATTATGTGATGCAGAAGTTCCGTATCAAGAACCTGCAGTTGCTGGTTGCTACCGATGTCGCAGCCCGTGGTCTGGATGTAGATGATCTGACCCATGTGATCAACTATGGCTTACCGGATGATATCGAATCGTATACACACCGCCGCGGACGTACCGGAAGAGCCGGGAAAACCGGTATTTCCATCTCTATCTGTCATGTGCGTGAAAAAGGGAAGATCAAGGAAATCGAGCGGGTGATCAACAAGAAGTTCGAGAAAGGCGAGATGCCTTCAGGAAAGGAAATCTGTGCCAAGCAACTGTTCAACCTGGTCGATCAGATCGAGAAAGTAAAGGTAAACGAAGAAGAGATCGCTGAACTGATGCCACAGATCTACCGCAAGCTGGAATGGCTCGATAAGGAAGACATCATCAAGCGCATGGTTTCACTGGAGTTCAACCGCATGATCGATTATTACAAAGATGCGGATGAGATCGAAACCATCGATGAAAAATCCAGTCGGAAAGACCGCGAGGGCGGAAGAAAACGGAAAGCCGAAGACGGGTTTGTCCGCTTCTTCATTAACTTCGGGAAGACCGACGGTCTATATACCAACCAGCTGATCGAACTGGTCAACAAATGTGTACCGGGAAAAGTCCGGATCGGCCGGATCGACCTGATGGAGAAGTTCTCATTCTTCGAAGTAGAAGAAAAGGAAGCCCGCCGGGTAGAAAAATGTATGAACAACTTCGAAGTTGACGGCCGGCGTGTCATCGTTGAAGAAGCGCAGGAAAAAGGGGAAGGAAAAGGAAAGGAAAAAGAACGTAAACGCCGTAGTACCGCCCAAAAACGCTTCGAACGAGCCAACGGAAAACCGGGTAAACATTCTTTCGGAGAGAAAAAACGGAAAAAGAAATAAGCAATTCATACCAACTCATAAAGGTTACTTTCTGCATCGGAAGGTAACCTTTATTTTATTCTTCCCTTCCAGAACATACCGGCTTATCCTGAAAAAGCGTATCTTTACCGCACAAATCTAATAACAGAACAGAATGAAGAAATACGTATTGACAGCTATCAGCTTGATTTGCTGCTGCTCTTTTCTATTGGCTCAAGAATATGCAACCCAGTTTCCTCCGTTGAATCCGGAAAGTTGCACAAGTATCATGGTGGGTAAAAAGGCGTCGACCGACGGTTCGGTCATGACAAGTCATACGTGCGACGGTAACTATCGTACCTGGATGGAAGTAGTTCCTGCGGCCCAGTATAAAAAAG
>CAZNUF010000253.1:0-1398 GCA_964576125.1 uncultured Ruminococcus sp.
TTGAAATTAACGTGATGTAGAGAGGAACATCCTTCTTCCAATGCTTATTTCGTTTAAATTTGATATATTCCTTCTATAACCCAATATACCCCAAGAGCAGTCGACACTTTTCGGTGTCGGCTGTTTTTGTATTGGTTTATTTTATGTATTTTTTTAATACAAAAAATAATATTTGTGACTTTACAAAAATTGCTGAAAATAGTAAAATAAAGATGAATATTTTATTATTAAGGTATAAAGGACTTTACACAAGACCTAATATTCTTTGTGTAATGGTGGATTTAATGAAAAAAATTATTTCATACATACTTTCTGTTTTGTTATTATTTACTATGTATCTGTCGGCTGACGCCGTAAGTTCAGAAAAGAGTTCGGTAATTCTCGCTGACGACGGCGTTTGGAAGTATTCTGTTACCGGTGAAAGCAATGCTGAAATCACCGGTTACCTCGGCACGGAAAAGATTGTTTCAATACCTGACAAAATTGATGAATATACCATCACCTCAATTGGCAGTGCGGCTTTTTATAATTCTGATATAGTAAAAATCACCTTATCTTCTTCAATTGATTCAATTGGTTGGTGGGCTTTTTACGGCTGTAAAAATCTTTCTTTTGTTGAATTAAACGACGGACTTAATACTATAGAATACGGTGCTTTTATGAACTGCCGTAAACTTAAAAATATTGCTTTGCCTTATACCGTTTTTTCAGTCGGAGAAGATGCGTTCGGAGTAAGCTGTTCTACCATAAAAAACATAAATGACCACTATTCTAAAAAGACTGTCAGTAAGCAGATATATTCGTATGATAAGAATTTTACTGTAAAAGGGTATGAGGGCACATTTGCCGAAAAGTATGCTCAAAATCATGATCTTTCCTTTGAAAGCATTTCTGACATTCTATTTTGTGACGCTGATTTAAACGGAACTGTTGATTACAATGATATTATTCTGTTAAAGAAATATACAGACGGAAAACAAAAGCTAAGTGAAAGTCAGATTCGAAACTGTGATGTTGACGGTGATACTCTTGTCACACCTTCAGATATATCACTTATTGAGAAATATGTTATGAATGAAATCCCTAAAAGCGTGCTTCCTGTCGCAAAGAATATTGAGAGCAAAACCGACTTCCTTTACGGTAAAACTATGTACTGCGATGGTGACAGTGTTGCAAAGGGCACAGGTACTAATATTTTAGGAAGTGACTTCTACTCCTACTGCAACTATATTGCCGACACTTACAATATGACTTCTGTAAATAAATCGGTAGGAGGAACAACGATTGCAAAGCAGAAAAACAAAAATTCACCCTATAATATGAGTATCCTTGAACGAGTCAGGGGAATGAAGGGGAGCTACGATATTGTTTTGCTTGAGGGCGGTTTTAACGATCTGT
>CAZNUF010000253.1:1408-2552 GCA_964576125.1 uncultured Ruminococcus sp.
TTCAGAAAATCAAGATAGGTGAAGTTACCGATATAAATGATAAATCGGGGAATTATAATGAATATACTACCGCAGGCGCACTTGAAAGCATATGTTATTTTCTTAATGAAAACTATGCTGATTCCGTAAAGCTTTTTGTTCTTTGCCATACCAGAAATGAAAATCCAAATCAATATTTATACTGGAATACTATTACAAACGTGCTCAAGAAATGGAATATCGCTTACGTTGATATAAGCAGTGAAACTGATTTTTGTGACATTAACGACGAAATTACAACACAATATTTTATGTATAATAAAGAAAAGAAAAAGGGAGACGGAATTCATCCGCTTGCATACGCCGCAAAGAAAATTTACGGCCCTGTTATTGCAGATAAGCTCAACGAGCTTTTTCTTAAAAAAGTAAATGTAAGCTTTGATGATGAAAGTATTGAACTCGGCTTAGGGGAAAGCTTTTACCAAAGCCCCGTTATCAGTGAGCAGTATGAGGGATATTCGTCAAGGTGGAGCAGTGACAATCCCGGCGTGGCAACTGTTAACAGCAACGGAGAAGTTATTGCAAGAGAAATGGGAAAAACTATGATTCGTTATTGCACAAATGACGGCATAACTGCTTCTTATTCTGTTTCTGTAAAATTTATGGCTATGGATTTAGTTCTTGATTCTACAAAGCTGAATCTAAAATGCGGTCAGACTCATACTATAGGTACGAGTTTTTTAAACGGAACTACTGCATATCACATCAGCTTTTCCTCGTCTGACAGCTCGGTTGTAGAAGTTTCCCCCGATAAAGGAATTATTACGGCTGTCGGCAGTGGAAAGTCTGTAATAACATGCAGAACACCAAGCGGAGTGGTTGCTCAATGTACAGTTACTGTCAAATAAGAGGCTGAATAATAATACCTATCGAATTAAAAATGAGAGGGAGAAAACTGATGAAAAAATTATTTTCGGCAATAATACTTGTTCCCATTGCATTTTTATGTATTTCCTGTAATACAGATAATTCGTCAGGCTCGAAAGAAACTGTCAGCACAGCCGAGCAATCCTCTACCGTTCAGCCGACTACTATGTCAGAGGAAGAGCTGGCTGAAAAACGAATTGACAACCTTATTTCATCAATGACTGTTGAAGAGAAAGTA
>CAZNUF010000254.1:0-2544 GCA_964576125.1 uncultured Ruminococcus sp.
CTTTGTTGAACCTGTTTCAATAACATTACCGCAAGCACATGTAATTGTTGTCTGCTGATAATCTGGATGGATGTTCTCTTTCATTTTCCTCACCTGCCTGACTCTGCATAATAACAGATAGATTATACTACAAAAATAAGCAAAAAGCAAGTATTTTTTGAATTTTTTTTAAATTCATCAATAAAGTCTATTTATTCTTACCATTTAAGTTAAAAACAAATTATTTAATTTCCTTTGTAGAAATTTCTTTCTGAGCCATTGCAATAAACTCTTCAAGCTTCATTGCGCCGAGGTCGCCCTCTTTTCTGTGGCGGACAGAAACTGTCTGAGCCTCTACATCCTTGTCACCGATGATAAACATATAAGGAACCTTCTCAAGCTGAGCCTCACGAATCTTGTAGCCGATCTTCTCGCTTCTTGAGTCAACCTCAACACGCATACCGCAGGCGTCAAGAGCCTTTTTGATTTCGTAAACATAGTCAAGGTGTCTGTCTGCAACAGGCAAAAGCTTAACCTGAACGGGAGCAAGCCACATCGGGAACGCACCTGCGTACTTTTCAATGAGGAGTGCAAGAGTTCTCTCGTAACAGCCGATTGAAGTTCTGTGAATAATGCAGGGAATTTTCTTTGTGCCGTCCTTATCAACGTACTCCATACCGAATTTCTCGGCGAGCATCTGGTCAATCTGAATTGTGATGAGCGTATCTTCCTTGCCGTAAACATTCTTAATCTGAATGTCGAGCTTAGGTCCGTAGAAAGCCGCCTCGCCTACACCTACCGAGTAAGGAATTTCAAGGTGCTCAAGGATTTTCTGCATCATATTCTGCGCTTCATCCCACTGCTCGGCTGTTCCGATGTACTTTTCCGTGTCGTTTGGATCCCACTTTGAGAAACGGTATGACACATCGTCATAAAGTCCAAGGGTTTTTAGCATATAAATTGCAAGCTCAAGACAGCTCTTGAACTCGCCCTCAAGCTGTTCGGGAGTACACATAAGGTGTCCTTCGGAGATTGTGAACTGGCGTACTCTGATAAGTCCGTGCATCTCACCGCTTGCCTCGTTGCGGAAAAGCGTTGAGGTTTCGTTGTAGCGGAGCGGAAGGTCACGGTAGGAACGCTGACGGTTAAGATAAGCCTGATACTGGAACGGACAGGTCATCGGGCGAAGTGCAAAAACCTCGTCGTCCTTTTCGGGGTTGCCGAGAATGAACATACCGTCCAGATAGTGATCCCAATGTCCGCTGATTTTGTAGAGGTCGCTCTTTGCCATATACGGAGTTTTTGTGAGCTGCCAACCTCTCTTCTGCTCCTCATCCTCAACGAAACGCTGTAAAAGCTGAATAATTCTTGCGCCCTTCGGAAGAAGAATGGGAAGTCCCTGTCCGATTACCTCCGAAGTTGTGAAAAGCTCAAGCTCACGTCCGAGCTTGTTGTGGTCACGGCTCTTTGCCTCGGCAAGCATTTTGAGGTGCTCCTCGAGCATTGAAGCCTTCGGGAATGCAACGCCGTAAACTCGGCAAAGCTGTGCGTTGTTAGAGTCGCCTCTCCAGTATGCGCCTGTGCAGTTTGTAAGCTCGATTGCCTTGATTACGGAAAGATTCATAAGGTGAGGTCCTGCACAGAGGTCTGTGAAGTCGTCCTGCTTATAGAATGTGATGTTTTCGCCCTTATCGGAATGCTCCTTCGCAAGCTCTACCTTGTAGGGCTCGTTCATCTCTTCAAGCTTTGCAACAGCCTCCTCGGGAGAAAGCTCGAATCGTTCAAGCTCAACGCCCGACTTAACGATTTTCTTCATTTCAGCCTTGATTTTTTCAAGGTCTTCGGCAGAAAACGGCTTTTCAACATCAAAGTCATAGTAGAATCCGCTGTCAACAGCAGGACCGATTGCACACTTTGCATTCGGATAAAGTCTTTTTACAGCCTGTGCGAGCACGTGAGAAGCTGTGTGCCAGAACGCCTTTTTACCGTCCGGGTCGTCAAATGTGAGAAGCTCAAGCTTGCAGTCGTCTGTAAGCTCGGTGCGTAAATCTACAACCTCTCCGTCAACTCTTGCACAGCAGACTGATTTGTAAAGTCCTGCGCCGATTGATTTTGCAATTTCAGCAGGAGTAATATTGCTGTCAAATTCCTTGACTACTCCGCCTTTAAGTTCAACATTAATCATTTTTATTCTCCTTATCTATAAAATATTATTTGATTAATAAAACAAAAAATCCCAATATTCCAAAAAGGAATATTGGGACGAAGTTACTCGTGGTTCCACCCGCATTCGGCAAAAAATTGCCCTCAAAAACTTTAACGCAGTTATACGCCGCACCATTTCCTGTGCAGTCTCAAAGGTGGTAGAATGTAAGACCAAATACGGATTTTCCAGCATACAATCCGCTCTCTGGAAATGGCGATTTACAAACCTTGTCCTTATCATCAATTACTATTTTAATATATAATAGCACCGAAAAATCGTTATGTCAACAATTATTTTTTGCTGTCAAGCTCCTGTAAAAGCAGGTCGATGTCGCTTAACTCTTTTTCAGGCTCTTTTTT
>CAZNUF010000255.1:0-1185 GCA_964576125.1 uncultured Ruminococcus sp.
TTTCTATTATAATTGCGTGAGGTATTCTGCCGTGATTATCAAGCGCAGAGAGAGCATCTTTTACGCTCTCGTCAAAATCAAATCCGCTGAAATTCATAGCACACCTCCTGCAAATAATAATTATATCATTAATTTTAATATTTTTCCATATTTATTTTATGGCAACTGTATTTGTTACGATTTCTCCCTTGTCGGTGATGTCGATATAGCCGTAGCTTGCCATATAGCCACTGCACGAACCGGGGTTCATAACATAAAGTCCGTCCTCGTAGTAGGTCATTGCGTTGTGTGTATGACCGAAAAGCAGAATGTCTGCCTTTTCCTCCCTTGCGGCGCACATAATTGTGTACAGTCCGACCTTTGCGTTATAAAGGTGTCCGTGTGTAATGAAAATTCTTTTGCCGCAAACGCTTAAAATTTCCTTTGACAAAAGACTGCTGCACCAGTCGCAATTACCCCTTACCCCGACAATCATTTTATCCTTTATCGTGTCCTTTAAATACTGCACCTGTTCGTCACCGTCGCCGCAATGAACAATTATCTCGGCGCTCGGCTGTGCATTGACAGCTTTCATAAGTGTTCTTAAATCTCCGTGAGTGTCGGAAACAACTAAAATACGCATTTGCAAAACTCCGTTCTAAAAATGTATTTAAAGCATAGAATATAGCGAGGTGTTTATATGAAAGAAAAAAACATAAATAAGCTGATTTCAAGCCTCTCAAAACAGCTCGGCGTTTCTGAAAATCAGATAAAAAATGCGGCTCAAACGGGCGATGTAAACGATATGCTGAAAAACGCCGACTCAAATCAAACGGATAAAATCAAGTCCGTACTCAATGACCCCGAAAAGACAAAGAAAATTCTCAACAGTCCGCAGGCACAGGCACTTATCAAACTGCTCGACGAAGATAATAAAAATTAACAATTGAATCGGAAAGGGTGTGAAAAATCAAAATGTCAGAAATACAAGATAAAATCAATCAGATTTTAAGTAACCCCGAAGCACTCAGGCAGGTGCAGAGCCTTGGCGAACAATTAGGTCTTGCAAACGCAAATCCCGAACCGCCTAAACCAAAGCCGAAGCCTGTTCAGCCTGAAATTCCGGGTGACGATATATTAAGAACGGTCACACGCCTTGCACCCGTTATGAACTCGGTTAAGCGTGACGACGACACCACAAGGCTT
>CAZNUF010000255.1:1285-2529 GCA_964576125.1 uncultured Ruminococcus sp.
ATCTGATTTGTCCGTTACCTCTGATTATGAACTTACTGCTTGTAAGCTCGTTCAGTCCCATAGGTCCTCTTGCGTGGAGCTTTTGCGTTGAAATTCCGATTTCTGCACCGAGTCCGAACTCTCCGCCGTCGGTAAAGCGTGTTGATGCGTTTACATAAACAGCCGCAGAATCAACACAAGCGGTGAATTTATTTGCACTCTCGTAGTCGCTTGTGATTATGCTTTCGCTGTGACCTGTGCTGTATTTTGCAATGTGGGCAAGTGCGTCGTCAAGGCTGTCAACAACCTTTACCGCAAGAATGTAGTCGAGAAATTCAACCTCGTAATCGTTTTCAGTTGCGGGAACAACGCTGTCGCCGAGGATTGCTCTTGTCCTCTCACAACCTCTGATTTCAACATTCATTTTATCAAGCTCTGCCTTAATCTCGGGCAGGGCTTTTTCGGCAATATCCTTATGAACAAGCACCGTTTCAATTGCGTTGCAAACGGAAGGACGTGAGGTTTTTGCGTTGAAAATAATGCTCTTCGCCATATCAACGTCTGCACTTTTGTCAACATAAACGTGGCAGTTGCCTACGCCTGTTTCAATGACGGGCACCTTTGCGTTCTCGACAACGCTTTTGATAAGTCCTGCACCGCCCCTTGGAATGAGCACGTCAAGGTAATCGGAAAGCTGCATAAGCTCTGTTGCGCTCTGACGTGTTGTATCCTCAACGAGTGAAACGCAGTCACGGGGCAAGCCTGCGCCCTCGATTGCGTCACGCATAATCTCGGCTATTGCCTTGTTGGAGTTTATTGCCTCCTTACCGCCACGCAGAATTACCGCACTGCCTGCCTTAAGGCAAAGTGCCGCCGCATCGGAAGTAACATTCGGACGAGCCTCAAAGATGATTCCGATAACGCCCATAGGAACGGTGACTTTTTCAATCTGCAAGCCGTTTTTGAGTGTTCTGCCGTCGAGCACACTGCCGACAGGGTCTGCAAGAGAAGCCACCTCGCTGACACCGTCAGCCATTCCGTTAATTCTCTCTTCGGTAAGCTGTAATCTATCGAGCAACGACTTTGTAAGTCCTGCATTTTTGCCGTTTTCTATATCAATATCGTTTGCTTTTATAATTTTATCGGCATTTTCACGCAGAGCCTTTGCAATTGCGTTTAATGCCTCGTCCTTTTTTGAGCCTGCGGTCATAAGAAAGCGTGAGGCTTCCTTTGCCTTTGCGCCCATAATTTCAAGCTGAGTCATA